>NZ_JBFTMT010000002.1:0-253962 GCF_056397105.1 Microbacterium sp. 05N427 | reverse complement strand
GTACGAGAAGCGAGCGTTTCGGACCTGGTTCGACCCCGACGGGATCCGCCGCGCCTCGATCGCGTTCGACGACGAAGGCGGCGCCTACCTCGACACGATCTTCAACGCCGCACTCCGCCCCCGCCGCGGCGGACCCCGATTCGTCGACCCCTCCGAGCAGACATCCGCGGCCGACCTCGCCGCGGATCCCCGGACGAACGACCAGCTCTCCTACGACCTGCTCCTSGACCTCATCCGTGCGGGCACCCTCGCCGACCCCACCGCCGTGTTCGGCACCCGRCAAGCCGGMMTCCGCCTCATCCAGACCATTRCCSCRGACGGCACACCAGCCCCGGTCGCCATCACCGAAGACGGCCTCACCGCCCTCCCCGCGACGGTCACAGAGCGACGGATCTGCGACACCGGGSTGGTGCCGGTCACCRTCGACACSWGCGGGAACCCCCTCGACGTCGGCCGCGAATCACGRCTCTTCACCCCGAAACAACGCATCGCCCTCGCCATCCGCGACGGCGGCTGCCGATGGACCGGCTGCGACCGCCCCGCCTCCTACTGCGAAGCCCACCACATCGACGAATGGGCCAGAGACGAGGGTCACACGGACATCGACCGCGGCATCCTGCTCTGCCGCTTCCACCACATGCAACTCCACCACGGGCAATGGACGATCACCCGCGACCAGAAACACGACTTCATCCTCCACAGCGCTGACGGGCACCAGACCGTCCTCACTGGGCGGTTGCCCCTGCGCTACCTCTGGGGCGACGTGGACCCACCACCCCCACGCTTCCACCCCGCCGCCTGACCACGCCAAAACCGCGGTAGAGGTCAGACGCGTCTGGCGTGCGTGCGGCTCAGCATGAGCATGACGGAACGTGCAGTTCGGCCGGATGCGGGCGGCGAGCCGACCTCACGGCGAACGACCTGCATGCATAGACAGATTCCGGGACGACGAGCATACGAGCAGTCTGCGCAAATGAGTCCGTGAGCACACACGCGAACGTGCCATCCGCACAGACGATCGATCGATCATGCGCGACACAGCCCGCCGTAGGCCCCGCGAACTCAGGCCCCGGAAACGGCGTTGGGAGTATCGACCGCCCCGCCGAAACGTCGGTCACGCGAGAGATAGACCCCGATCGCCCGCCACAGCTCCTCGCGGGAGAAGTCGGGCCACAGCGTGTCCAGAAACACCGTCTCCGCATACGCCGACTGCCAGAGCAGGAAGTTCGACGTGCGCTGCTCCCCCGAGCTGCGCAGGAACAGATCCACGTCGGGCATGTCAGGGACGTACAGGCGCCGACGGATCGCCTTCTCCGTGATCGCGCTCGGGCGCATCCGCCCTGCCCTCACGTCCTCGGCGATCGCGCGCATCGCATCGACGAGCTCGATGCGCCCACCGTAGTTGATGCACATCGTGAGCGTGAGCGTGTCGTTGCCGCGCGTCAGCTCCGACGCGTACTCGAGCTCCTTGATGACCGAACCCCACAGGCGCGGCCTGCGCCCCGCCCAGCGGATCCGCACACCCCACTCGTTGAGCTGGTCGCGACGACGGTGCAGCACATCGCGGTTGTACCCCATGAGGAAACGCACCTCCTCCGGAGAGCGCGCCCAATTCTCCGTCGAGAACGCATACACGCTGAGATGCTTGACACCGGCCTGGATCGCACCGGCCACGACGTCGAGCAGCACCTCCTCGCCCGCCTTATGCCCCTCGATGCGGTTGAGTCCGCGGCGGTTCGCCCAGCGGCCGTTGCCGTCCATGACGATCGCCACGTGGTTCGGCACGGCGGGGAACGCGGGCGGCTGCGCGCCGGTCCAGTCCAACGGCCGGTACGGGACGGCGTCCTTGTGCGTGTACGGCTTGGGACTCAACGGGTTCCCTCCATGAGCGAGAGCGAGCGGATACCCCGCTCGAGATGCCACTGGGCATAGGCGGCGATGACGCCGGAAGCGGCCGCTGTATCGTGATCGGACGCGGAGTCCACGCGCTCCCAGTCCCCCGCGATCAGGGCGCGAAGCACCTCGATCGCCGTCGCGGGCATGCGCGGACTGCCCACGGGCGCGCACTCGTCGCAGACGATGCCGCCCATCTGGGCCACGAAGACCGAGTGCGGGCCGGGCTTCGCGCAGCGCGCGCAGTCGTCGAACGACGGCGCCCAGCCCGAAAGCGCCATGACCCGCAGCAGATAAGAGTCCAAAATGCTGCGAGACGCATGCTCGCCACGCGCGAGAGCACGCAGACCACCCACGAGCAGCAGATACTGCTCCGGCGTCGCCTCGGAGTCGTTCAGACGGTCCGCCGTCTCCACCATCGCGTTGGCGGCCGTGTAGCGGTCGTAATGCAGCGCGATGTCGGCGCCATAGGAACCGAGCGACTCGGCCTGCTGCACGATGTCGAGCGAACGCCCCTGGTACAGCTGCACGTCCGCCACCATGAACGGCTCGAGCCGCGAGCCGAACTTCGACGAGGTTCGGCGCACCCCCTTCGCCACAGCCCTGACCTTGCCGTGCGCACGCGAGAGCATCGTGACGATCCGGTCAGCCTCGCCGAGCTTGTGGGTGCGCAAGATCACCGCTTCGTCTCGGTAGGTGGGCATTCCTCGATCATCCCACTCCCAGGGACAATAGAGCTGTGACCGAACCGACCTTCACCATCCCGCTGTGGGCCGATCTGCTGGGCGTAGGCCTGGGCGGAGTGCAGGGCGCCATGTTCGCCTCCGGCTTCCAGGGGCAGCGCCGACTGGACCTGCTCGGCGTCGCGATCATCGGCATCATGATCGGCATGGGCGGCGGGCTCATCCGCGACATCCTGATCGGTCAGACCCCGGCTTCGCTGCAGAGCAACTGGTACCTGATCACGGCGACCGGAGCAGCGCTGGTCGGAATGCTGCTCGCCGGCGTCCTCAGTCGCGTGAACACGTTCATCGTCGTGCTCGACGCCGTCGTCATCGGCATGTTCGGCGCCTTCGGCACGAGTAAGGCCATCGCGTTCGGGCTGCCCGAGGTCCCGGCCGTGTTCATCGGCGTCTGCGCGGCCGCGGGCGGCGGGATCCTCCGGGATGTCCTGATGGGGCTGCCGGTTTCGATCATGCATGTCGGCTCGCTGTACGCGGTCGCCGCCGGCGCAGGGTGCACGTTCATCGTCGTGGCCCACGCGCTCGGCATGGACATCGTCCCCGCCGCGATCATCGCCATCGTGGTCACCGCGGTGATCCGCGTGCTCGCGGTCGTCTTCGACGTCTCCCTGCCGGAGCAGCGGCGACTCTACCGGCGCAGGGTGGCGGCGGAGACCGGCATGATCCCGATCATCAAGCCGTGATGACGTGCCACGGCAGGCGGGGGCACCCCCAGCCGTGACCTGCGCAGGCGCGTTCCGGGTATGCGCCTGCGCCCCGGACACGGCGGGTCAGCCGGTTCCGGGGCGCAGCGCAGTGACGCGGACGGTTAGGTCGCGGACTGTTCCTCCGCACGCGGGGTGACGGCGCGGAAGAGGATCTGGCGTCGGCTCAGGCGCCGACCAACTCCGCCTCCGAGGCCTGACGCGCGCGGATGGAGCGGTTCACGCAGGACACGATGGCCTTGAGCGACGCCGTGGAGATGTCGCCGTCGATCCCGACCCCCCACAGTCGCTGGTCGCCCACCTGCAGCTCGACGTATGCCGCCGCCTGCGCGTCTCCGCCGGTCGAGAGCGTGTGCTCGACGTAGTCGTACAGCGAGATCTCGAAGCCGCGCTCGCGCAGAACCTCGATGAACGCCGCGACAGGGCCGTTGCCGCGCCCCTCGGCCTCGACGCGCTCCTCGTCGTCGCGCAGCACGACGTCGAGCGTGACCTCGCCGGACATGTCGCTGTTCGTGCGCGTGCCGAGCAGCTCGAACCGGCCCCACTTGGCATCGTCGGCCGAGGCGGGCAGGTACTCGTCGTTGAAGATCGCCCAGATCTGCTCGCTGGTGACCTCGCCGCCCTCGGCATCGGTCTTGCCCTGCACGACGCCGGAGAACTCGATCTGCAGCTTCCGGGGCAGATCGATCGCGTGGTCCGTCTTCAGCAGGTACGCGACGCCGCCCTTGCCGGACTGGGAGTTGACCCGGATGACGGCCTCGTAGGACCGGCCCAGATCCTTGGGGTCGACCGGCAGGTACGGCACACCCCATTCGATGTCGTCGACCGTGACGCCCTGCGCCTCGGCTCGCGCTGCCATCGCCTCAAAGCCCTTCTTGATCGCGTCCTGGTGGGACCCGCTGAACGCCGTGAACACCAGATCGCCCGCCCAGGGGCTGCGCTCGGGCACGGGCAGCTGGTTGCAGTACTCAGCCGTGCGCTTGACCTGGTCGATGTCGCTGAAGTCGATCTCGGGGTCGATGCCCTGCGTGAACAGGTTGATGCCCAACGCGATCAGGTCGACGTTACCGGTGCGCTCGCCGTTGCCGAACAGGCATCCCTCGATGCGGTCGGCACCGGCCATGTAGCCCAGCTCCGCCGCCGCGATCGCGGTGCCGCGGTCGTTGTGCGGGTGCAGCGAGAGGATCACGTTCTCGCGGTGATTCAGGTGACGACTCATCCACTCGATCGAGTCGGCGTAGACGTTGGGGGTCGCCATCTCCACCGTGGCCGGCAGGTTGATGATGACCTTGCGACCAGGGCTCGGCTGCAGGATCTCCAGCACCTCGTTGCAGACCTCGACGGCGTATTCGAGCTCGGTGCCGGTGTAGCTCTCGGGCGAGTACTCGTAGTAGACCTCAGTGTCGGGGATCCGCTTCTCGAACTCGCGGCACAGCCGTGCTCCCTCGAGCGCGATCTGCTTGACGCCTTCGCGATCGGAGCGGAACACGACCTCGCGCTGCAGCACACTGGTGGAGTTGTAGAAGTGCACGATGGCTTGCTTGGCGCCGGCGATCGCCTCGTAGGTGCGCTCGATGAGGTGCTCGCGGCACTGCGTCAAGACCTGGATCGTCACATCGTCGGGAATCAGATCCTCTTCGATGAGCTGGCGCACGAAGTCGAAGTCGGTCTGGCTCGCCGACGGGAATCCGACCTCGATCTCCTTGTAGCCCATACCGACGAGCAGCTCGAACATGACGCGCTTGCGCTCGGGGGACATCGGGTCGATGAGGGCCTGGTTGCCGTCGCGCAGGTCGACCGCGCACCAGCGCGGCGCCTTCGTGATGCGGGCGGAGGGCCAGGTGCGATCAGGCAGGTCGACGCGGATCTGCTCGTGGAACGGCCGGTACTTGTGGATCGGCATCGCGGAGGGGCGCTGGTTGTTCATCATGAGGGGTTGCTCTTCTCATCGCTTCAAGTGTGGGGCGGGCCAACACGAACACCGCGACGAGTGGGGCCCTCAGTTACGGGACTCGTCGCGGCAGCTAAGAAGAAGCAAACCGCTTGCGCGCATGCCGCCATGCTAGCACGGCGTCATCCGGGCCCCGGGGCTGTGACGGACCTGCGAGAATCAATGCACACGGATCCGCACGCCCACGCGCGGATCCGAGACGCCCGACTTTCGAGGAGCAACTCGTGCAGTACATCTCCACCCGCGGTGGCGGGGAGCCGAAGACCTACAGCGAGGCACTCCTGGAGGGGTTGGCCGTCGATGGCGGCCTGCTCATTCCGGAGCAGCTGCCGAAGGTCGACGCCGCGATCCTCGAATCCTGGCGCGCACTCGACTACGCGCAGCTGGCGACCGAGGTGCTCGGCCTGTTCGCCACCGATATCCCCCGCGAGGATCTCGCGGCGCTCTGCGCCGCCGCCTACTCCCCCTCCGTCTTCGCGACTCCCGTGCCGCTCACGCCGATCGGGGGCGGGATCACGCTCGTCGGCCTCTCCGAAGGTCCGACGCTGGCGTTCAAGGACATGGCGATGCAGTTCCTCGGGCAGGCCCTCGAGTACGCGCTCGAGCGCACCGGTGGCGTGCTGAACATCGTGGGCGCCACCTCGGGCGACACCGGGTCGGCAGCCGAGCACGCGCTCCGCGGCAAGGACCGCATCAGCGTCTTCATGCTCTCGCCGCAGGGGCGCATGAGCCCCTTCCAGCGCGCACAGATGTACTCCCTGCAGGACGCGAACGTGCACAACATCGCCGTCGACGGGGTGTTCGACGACTGCCAGAACCTGGTCAAGGACCTCGCCGGAGACCTCGACTTCAAGAACGCGCAGCACCTCGGCGCAGTGAACTCGATCAACCTCGCCCGCATCACCGCACAGGTCGTCTACTACTTCTGGGCGTGGCTGCGCGCGACCGACCGCCTCGACGCGGCGGAGCGTGAGGGCTTCGAGGTGTCGTTCACGGTGCCGTCCGGGAACTTCGGCAACATCCTCTCCGGCTTCTTCGCCCGCGGCATGGGTCTGCCGATCCGCCGGCTCGTGCTCGCCGCCAACGAGAACAACGTGCTGGACGAGTTCTTCCGCACAGGGGTCTACCGCCCCCGCAACGCCGCGCAGACGCTCGCGACGTCGAGCCCCTCGATGGACATCTCCAAGGCATCGAACCTGGAGCGCTTCATCTACGACCTCGTCGGCCGTGACCCGCAGCGCCTCGTCGAGGCCTGGGACGACCTCGCCCGCACCGGCGCCTTCGACTTCACCGCGGATCTGCCGCGCTTCGCCGAGGAGTTCGGCATCGTGAGCGGCACCAGCACCCACGCAGACCGGCTCGCCACGATCCGCGCCGTGCACGAGGAGAGCGGCACGATCATCGATCCGCACACGGCCGACGGCGTGCGAGTCGCGCGCTCGTTCGTAGAGGACGGCGTGCCGATGCTCGTGCTCGAGACCGCCAAGCCGGAGAAGTTCGGCGAGACGATCACCGAGGCGCTCGGCATCGAGCTGCCGCTGTCGGACGAGCTGCAGACCCTGCTCGCCGCCCCGCAGCGCGTCACCGAGATCCCGAACGACGAGGCAACGCTGCGCACGATCATCGAGACGAGCGCGCTGCACTGATCGTCGCAACGCCGCGACGGTGCATCAGAGCGCCGCACCGGAAACCGAGGAGCTCGGAGCGGGGGTCGCGCCGGATAGTCTGGCAGGCATGACGGCTCGACTGCGCGCCCGGCTGCTCGCCCTGTTCGGCGCCCTCGCCCTCGTGCTGGCCCCGCTGCTGGCGGCGCCCGCCGCGCACGCCGACACGAACGACTTCTCCTATGCGTCCTGGGATGCGCAGTACCGACTCAGCCGCGACGCCGACGGCCGCGCGATGCTGGCGGTGACCGAGACGCTCGTCGCGGACTTCCCCGACTTCGACCAGAATCATGGCATCGTCCGTGGCCTCCCCACCTGGTACGAGGGTGCGCCGCTCGGACTGCACGTCCTCTCGATCACCGACGGCGCGGGCAAAGCCGTGCCTTACGACGACAGCGAGACCGACAACAGCGAGCGTCAGCTGAAGATCGGCGACCCTGACGTCTTCGCCCACGGACGCACCACCTATGTGATCCGCTACACGATGCGCGACGTCGTGCACCGCCCCACCGACAGGGCGATCGACGAGTGGTACTGGAACCTGCTCCCGTTGAACTCCACACAGCCGATCGCTCACTTCTCTGCCGAGCTCTCCTTCGCCCCGCCCGTCGCTGCCGCCATGATCGATGGCGCCTCCTGCTACTCCGGGTCGGCCGGTTCCACCACGTCGTGCACGCTCACCCCCGCACCCGCCGGCTTCGCCGTGGCCCAGGACGACGTCCCCGCCGGATCCGGCGTCACCGTCGCCTTCCCGATGAAGGCGGGAACCTTCGCGCAGGCCCCGGCACGACAGCCGGATCCGATGACGGATGTGGCACCGTACCCCGTCGCAGGCCTCGCCGCGCTGCTCGCGATCGGCGGCCCGATCCTCGGCATCGGGCTGCTGCGCAGGAGCGGGCGCCGCAGCGGGCGCGGCATCGTGGTCGCACAGTACGACGTGCCCGATGCGCTTCCGCCCGTCCTCGCCGCCGAGATCGAGGGGCGCCGACCCGTCGCGGATTCCGCGGAGATGGTGCACCTCGCCGTCCACAAGGCGATCCGCATCTCCGACGGCGCGAGCAAGCCCGTGCTCGAGCTGCTCGACCCGTCCATCGCCCCCGATGCGCTGGACGCAGAGGCGCTGGGTGCCCTGTTCCCGGGAAGCCCCGTGGGCACGACATTGCATCTCGAAGTGCCGAACGATGCGCTGGTCACCCGGCTCAAGGCTCTCTCCGGCTCCGCCCATGTCGCGGCGTTCGAGCGCGGACTGCTCACCCGGCGGCGTTCGACGCTCGCGGTGCTCCTGAGCGCGTTCGGAATCGCCGCCGGCCTCGGTGCGATCGCGCTGGCGGTTCCCGGCATGGCGGTGGGCCGTCCCGCAGCCATCGCGACGTTCGTGGTCGGGATCGTCGCGTCTGCGATCGCGCTCGTCGCCCTCCTCGTCTCGCTGCCGCGCCGTGCGGTGCTCACGCCGCAGGGCGCCGAGACGCGCGAATACCTGCTCGGGGTGCGCGAGTACATCCGGCTGGCCGAAGCGGACCGGATCCGCATGCTGCAGTCCTACAGCGGCGCGGAACGCCGCACGGACGGCACGGTGGACGTCATCGTGCTGTACGAACGGCTCCTGCCCTACGCGATGCTGTTCGGCATGGAGCGCGAGTGGGGCCAGGTGCTCGCCGTGCAGTACGAACGGGACGGCATCACGCCCGGTTGGTACTACGGCTACACCGGCGCGAGCTTCGCCGGATCGCTCAGCGGCATGAACAGCTCGCTCAGCCCGACCCCCACGCCCAGCACATCCTCCAGCTCCAGCGGCTCCTTCGGGGGCGGGTTCTCCGGCGGCGGAGGCGGAGGCGGATCCTCCGGCGGGTGGTGAGCCGCGGAGCCGTCGTCCGGGGGCGCCAGAATCTCTGAGATCCCGCTCGGGACCTCAGCCGTCCGTCAGGGGATCAGTGCGAGCTTGCCGCCGGGATGCCCCTCGGCGAGGAAGCGCGTGGCCTCGACGGCCTCGGAGAGCGGATAGGTGCGGGCGAGCGGCACCTCGAGTCTGCCCTCATCGGCCAGGCGGACGAGCTCGCCACGGATCCCGTCCCGGAAGACCGCGCTGGAGGGCTGCGATCCGGCGATGGCCTGGAAGCCGTGCTCTGCGGCGCGACCGGGAGCCGCGATCGTGACGATCCGCGCGCGATCCTCGACCAGTTCGAGGGATACATCGACCGCCTCGTCCGTGCCGACGGCATCGAGCGCCGCATCCACAGAGACGTCCGGGGTGCGCACCCGGTCCAGGAGACCGTCGCCGTGCGCGATCGGGATCCCGCCGAATCGGCGCACGCGCTCCGCACCGGCCTCGCTCGTCGTCCCGATCACCCGGATGCCGCGCAGCGCGGCCAGCTGCAGCACCATGACCCCGACCGCACCCGAAGCGCCGTGCAGCAGAATCGTCTCGGCCGCGGCGGCGTGCACGCGCTCGAGCATCTCCGCCGCCGTGGTGCCGACGAGCAGCAGGTTCGCCGCCTCGGCATGCGAGAGCGGCGCCGGCTTGCGGAACGCCTTCTCGGCGGGGAACGTGAGGGCGGTCGCATAACCGCCCTGCACGCGGAACGCGACGACCTCGTCGCCGACCTGCGCCTCGCCCGATCCGATCCGGGTGCCCGGTCCGATCGCGAGGATCTCACCGGAGACCTCGTAGCCGATCGGCACCGGCAGCGCGACGCCGGGTCTCGGCGCAGACAGGTGCTTGCGGTCGGCCGGGTTCATCCCGGCAGCACGCACGCGGATCGTGACCTCGCCCTGTTGCRGATCCGCCGCCGTCGTGTCGGCCAGCCTCCAGCGCTCGGGACCGCCCCACTCCGTGGCGATCCACTGCTGTGCGGCGACGGCCACGTCAGAACCCCAGCCGACCGAGCTGCTTCGGGTCGCGCTGCCACTCCTTGGCGACCTTCACGTGCAGGCCGAGGAACACCCGGGTTCCGAGCAGCTCCTCGATCCCGGCGCGGGCGGTCGCACCGACCTCGCGGAGCCTGGCGCCCTTACGCCCGATGATGATCGCCTTCTGGCTGTCCCGCTCCACGACGATCGAGGCGTGCACGTCGGTGAGGTCGGAGTCCTCGCGCCGCGCGATGTCGTCGACGACGACCGCGATCGAGTGCGGCAGCTCGTCGCGGACGCCCTCGAGCGCCGCCTCGCGGATCATCTCGGCGATGCGGTCCTCGGTGGACTCGTCGGTCACGATGTCCTCGTCGTAGAGCGACGGCCCCACCGGCATGAGCGAGAGCACCTCGTCCGCGAGCACGTCCAGCTGCACCCGCGTGAGCGCGGAGAGCGGGATCACCGCCGCCCAGTCCTCGCGCAGGGAGTCGACCTCCATGAGCCGCTCGGTGATCTCGTCGCGTTCGGCGATGTCGACCTTGGTCACGATCGCGATCTTCTTCGCCCGCGGGTAGCCGTCCAGCGATGCGGCGATCCGCCTGTCGCCGGGGCCGACCTTCTCGGTCGCCGGCACGCAGAAACCGATCACGTCGACGTCGCCGAGCACCTGCCCGACGAGGTCGTTCAAACGCTCTCCCAGCAGCGTCCGCGGGCGGTGGATCCCCGGGGTGTCCACGATCACGAGCTGCCCGTCCGGACGGTTCACGATGCCGCGGATGGCACGCCGCGTGGTCTGCGGCTTCTCGCTGGTGATCGCGATCTTCTCGCCGACCAGCGCGTTGGTCAGCGTGGACTTGCCGACGTTCGGCCGGCCCACGAACGTCACGAACCCGCTGCGGTGCGGGGTCGGGGTCTCGGTGTCGCGCTCATCGCTCATCGTGGTTCTCCTTGTTCTGATCCCCCGCGAGCGGCTCCTCGGCCCGCTCCACGAAGACGTATTCGATGCCGCGCCCGCGGCCCCGCGAGGCGCCGCCGGTGAGGAGCAGCCCGCGTACGACGGCCGTCGCACCGGGAGTAGGGATGCGGCCGAGCTCCTTGCCCAGGAGCCCGCCGATGGAGTCGACGTCGTCGTCCTCCAGCTCGACTCCGAAGAGCTCGCCCACGTCCTCGAGGCTCAGCCGCCCGCTCACCCGGTAGTGCCCCGGCTCGAGCTCGACGACCTCGGAGCCTGGCCGGTCGTATTCGTCGGAGATCTCCCCGACGAGCTCTTCGATGAGGTCCTCCATCGTGACCAGCCCGGCGATCCCGCCGTGCTCGTCGATCACGATGCACACGTGCACGGCCTCGCGCTTCATCTGCTGCAGGAGGGTCTCCGCGCGCATGGACTCCGGCACGAACACCGCGGGGCGGGCGAGCCGGCGCACCGAGGCGGCTCGCCAGCTGCGGTCGTCCCGATAGGCGAACTGCACCAGGTCCTTGAGATAGAGCACACCGACGATGTCGTCGGCCTCGTCGTCGACGACCGGGATGCGGGAGACGCCCCGGTTGAGGAAGAGGTCCATCGCCTCCGACGTCGTCGCGGTGGCGTCCACCGTGACCATGTCGGGGCGCGGCACCATGACGGCGCGCACGAACTGGTCCGTGAAGTCGAAGACGGAGTGGATCAGCTCGCGGTCATCCGCCTCGATGAGGTCATGCGAGGCCGCCTCGTCGACCATGCTGAGCAGCTGCGTCTCGGTCGCGAACGTGCTCCGCCCCGCCCCCGGCGTGACCCTGCTGCCGAAGACGGCGAGCCCCTGCGCGACCGGCCCGAGGATCACGCGCACCGCGCGGATCGTGGGAGCGCACGCCCGCAGCATCGCGTCGGCGTGCTGACGTCCGAAGGATCGGGGGCTCGCCCCGACCAGGACGAAGGTGATGCCCGTCATGATCACCGCGGCGGCCAGCATCGCCCACCAGATCTGATCGTCGAACAGCAGCACGAGGGCGACCGTGACGAGCACCGCCGCCGCGGTCTCCACGAACACGCGCATGAACGCGACCGCGTTCGCGTGCGGATCCGGATCCGCCGCGATCCTGGCGAGGGCCGGCGCATTCCGCCCCTCGGATCCCATCTCCTCCAGATCCGCACGGGAGGTCACCGAGAGAGCCGCGTCGATCGCGGCCATGAGCCCGCCGAAGGCGACGAGGAGGATCGCGCCGGCGAGCAGGAGGAATGGAGTCATCGACCCTGGGAGCGCTCGTCCGCGGCGAAGCCGGCGATGAGCTCGCGCTGCAGGCCGAACATCTCCTTCTCGTCCTCGGGCTCGGCGTGGTCGAATCCGAGCAGGTGCAGCAGTCCATGCGTCGTGAGAAGGATCAGCTCGTCCATGAGCGTGTGCTTGGCGGCGGCGGCCTGAGTCTCCGCGACCTGGGGGCAGAGCACGATGTCGCCGAGCAGCCCTGGCGGAGTGGGACGGTCGATCGTGCCGGGACGGAGCTCGTCCATCGGGAAGCTCAGCACGTCGGTGGGGCCAGGCTCATCCATCCACTGCACGTGCAGCGCCTCCATGGCGCCCTCGTCGACGAGGACGATGGCGACGTCCGCATCCGCACTGACGTTCAGCTGGCCGAGGTTGCGCTCGGTGAGGCGCAGAAGCACCGTCTCGTCGATCGCGATGGCCGACTCGTTGTTGATCTCGATCATTTCAAGCCTCGTTTCGGCATGCGGTCTCGTGGTCCTGGGCGCTGCTGCCCCGCGCGGCGCTCGGCGCGGTTGGCGAACTCCGCCGCCTGCTCGCGCTCGGTGCGGACCGCTGTGCGCTGCTCGTCGTACTCGGTGTACGCATCGACGATGCGCCCGACCAGCGAGTGGCGCACCACGTCGTCGCTCGTCAGCCGGGAGAAGTKGATGTCGTCGATGTCCTTCAGCACGCGGGTGACCACGCGCAGGCCGGAGGCCCCCAGAGGGAGGTCGACCTGGGTGATGTCGCCCGTGACGACCATGCGGGTGCCGAATCCGAGCCGGGTGAGGAACATCTTCATCTGCTCCGGCGTGGTGTTCTGCGCCTCATCGAGCACGACGAACGAGTCGTTCAGGGTCCGGCCGCGCATGTACGCGAGCGGGGCGACCTCGATGGTGCCGCTCGCCATCAGGCGGGGCACGATCTCCGGATCCATCATCTCGTTCAGGGCGTCGTAGAGCGGGCGCAGATACGGGTCGATCTTGTCCGTGAGCGTCCCGGGCAAGAACCCGAGCCGCTCCCCCGCCTCGACGGCCGGGCGCGTGAGGATGATCCGCTCGACCTCCTTGCGCTGCAGAGCCTGCACGGCCTTCGCCATCGCGAGGTACGTCTTGCCGGTACCGGCGGGGCCGATGCCGAACACGATCGTGTTCTCGTCGATCGCGTCGACGTACTCCTTCTGGCCCAGCGTCTTCGGCCGGATCACCCGTCCGCGCGTGGACAGGATCGCCTCGCCGAGCACCTCGCTCGGGCGCACGCCCTCGCGCTCCAGCATGCGCGCCGACTGCGCGACATCACTGGGGGCGAGCGCATGCCCGGAGCGCGTCAGCTCGATGAGCTCGTCCACGAGCTTCTGCGCCGAGCGCACGGCGGCAGGCTCTCCGGTCAGGGTGACCTCGTTGCCGCGCACCATCACGTCGACCGCGGGATGCTCCTTCTCGAGCATGCGCAGCAGCCGGTCCTGGGGGCCGAGCAGCTGCACCATCGCGACCCCGTCCACCTCGATGCGGGCCGAAGTCATCGACTCCGCCATGTCGTCAGAAGCCAACGAGCTTGTTCTCCTCGAGATTGCCGAGCACGTGAGCGTGCACGTGGAAGACGGACTGCGCGACGCTCGCGCCGTTGTTGAAGATCAGTCGATACTCGCCGTTCGCGTGCTCGTCGGCGATCTCCTTGGCCGCGGCGACCATCTTCGCCATGAGCTCGGGGTCGCCCGCGGCGAGTTCGGTGACGTCGCGGAACTGCTCGGCCTTGGGGATCACGAGCACGTGCAGCGGCGCCTGCGGGTTGATGTCGCGGATCGCGAAGACGTCATCGGTCTCCAGCAGGATCTCGCCGGGGATCTCCCCGTTCAGGATGCGCGTGAAGATCGAGGGTTCGCTCATTCGTCCAGTCTATCGGCGCGGTGCTGCGCGACGGCGGACTACCAGCGCCCGCGCGCCACGTTCAGGACCGCGATCGCGGCCGGACCCGCGGTCGACGTGCGCAGCACGGTGTCGCCCAGGAGCACGCGCTCCGCACCGGCGGCGACGAGCCGCTCGATCTCCTCGGGCGCGATCCCGCCCTCCGGTCCGACGACCAGCACGATGTCGCGCTCGTCCGGAATCAGAGCGGACAGCGCCGCGGGCGCCGCGGGATCCAGGATCAGCACGCGCTGCGTCGCCGCACGGCGCGCGAGGTCTCCGGTCGTCTCGATGGCGGTGACCTCAGGAATCCAGGAGCGGTGGGCCTGCTTGGCGGCCTCGCGCACGATCGTCGACCAGCGCTCACGCCCCTTCGCAGCCTTGGCGCCCTCCCACCGGGAGACGCTGCGCGCCGCCTGCCACGGCACGATCTCATCGACGCCGAGCTCGCAGGCGGCCTGCACCGCGAGTTCGTCGCGATCGCCCTTCGCGAGCGCCTGCACGAGCAGGATCCGAGGATCGGGGCGCGGATCCTGACGGCGAGAGAGGATGCGCACCTCGACGAGCCCCGGCGCCGCCGAGGCGACCTCGCCCTCGAGCCAGGTGCCCGCCCCGTCGCCGAGCGTGATCGGCTCCCCGATCCGCACCCGGCGCACGACAGCCGCATGCTTGGCCTCGGCGCCGGTGAGGGCGACGACGGATCCGGCCGTCGCCGCCGTCGCATCGGGCGTCACGAAGTGCAGCGCCATCGCGGATCAGCCCCGGAAGCGGTCGCGCAGCTTGGAGAACAGCCCCTGGTGGAACTCGGCGAGCCTGGGTGCCGGCGCCTTGGTGCGCTTGGCGAAGTCCTCGATGAGCTGGCGCTCCTTGTGGTCGAGCTTCGTCGGGGTGAGCACCTGCACGCCCACGCGCAGGTCGCCCCGCTGGCTTCCGCGGAGCGGCGTGATGCCGCGGCCCTTGATCGTCAGCACGTCACCCGACTGCAGTCCCTGGCGGATCTCCAGATCCACGGGCCCGTCGAGGGACTCGATCGTCGTCGTCGCGCCGAGGATCGCATCGCTCATCGCGACCTCGAGGGTCGCGAGCAGGTCATCGCCGTCACGGCTGAATCTGGCGTTCGGAGCGACGGAGACCTCGACGTACAGGTCGCCGTTCGGACCGCCGGCGCGGCCGACTTCGCCGGAACCGGGCAGCTGCAGGCGCAGGCCGGTCTCGACGCCGGCGGGAATGTCGAGCCCCACCGTGCGGCGCGAGCGCACCCTGCCCTGGCCGTTGCAGGTCTGGCACGGGAACGGGATCGTCGTGCCGAAGCCCTCGCAGGAGCCGCACGGCGCGGTCGTGATGACGTTRCCGAGCAGACTGCGCACCTGCTGCTGGACGTGGCCCGACCCTCCGCAGATGTCGCACGTGACGGGCGAGGTGCCCTCCTGGCAGCACGATCCCTGGCATGTCTCGCAGAGCACAGCCGTGTCCACCTCGATGTCGCGGTGCACGCCGAACACGACGTCGCCGAGTTCGAGCGTGACGCGCACGAGGGCGTCTTGACCGCGCTCCCGGCGCGAACGGGGACGGGCCGCGCGCGCCCCTCCGCCGCCGAAGAAGGTCTCGAAGATGTCGCCGAACCCGCCGAAACCTCCGAAGCCGCCGTTGCCGTTCTGGTCGCCGCCCATGTCGTAACGGCGCCGCGAGTCCGCGTCGCTCAGCACGTCGTAGGCGTGCGTGACGAGCTTGAACCGCTCCGCCGCGTCCTCACTGGGATTCACATCGGGGTGCAGCTGACGTGCGAGCCGCCGATACGCCTTCTTGATCTCATCCTCGCTCGCATCGCGCGAGACGCCGAGGACCTCGTAGTGATCCGTCACCATCGCCTTTCCGGGCCGCCGTGCGGCGGCGCGTGTGTTCTGCGGCCGCTCAGCGGCCGGACTCGTCCTCTTCGAGCAGCCTCGACAGGTAGCGGGCCACGGCCCGCGCCGCCGCGAGATTGCTCGGGTAATCCATCCGGGTCGGCCCCATCACGCCCACGCGTGCGGTACCGCCGTGCGTCATGTAGTCGCTCGCCACGATCGACGCCTCGCCGAGGCCGAAAGCGGCGTTCTCCGTGCCGATGCTCGCCGCGAGACCATGCTCGTCGACGCRCATCTCGCTCATCAGCCGCAGCAGCGTCACCTGCTCCTCGATCGCCTCGAGGAGGGGGTGGATGCTGCCGCGGAAGTCGTGCTCCCGCCGGGCGAGGGTCGCCGCTCCCGCCATCACCAGGCGCTCCTGGCGGAACTCCGCGAGCTCCTCCGCCACGGCGCGCAGCACGGCGGCGCGGGCCGCGTCGATACGAGGGCCGTACGACGTCTCGCCCGCCGCCTCCACGCGTTCGGCGCCGTGGCGCACCGAGCGGCCGGTCAGCAGCTCGGTGATGACGGCGCGGAGCATCCCCAGTTCGGAGTCGTCCAGCTCGACCGGCAGCGGCACGATCCGCTGCGACACGCCGCCCGCGTCGGTGACGAGCACGATCAGCAGCCGGTTCGGGGCGAGGGCGACGAGCTCGACGTGGGAGATATGGGCTCGGGCGAAGGACGGGTACTGCGCGAGGGCGACCTGGCCCGTGAGCCGCGTGAGCACGCGCACAGTGCGCACCATGAGGTCGTCGAGATCGGCGGGATCCGCGAGGAAGACCGTGATCGCGCTGCGCTGGGCCGCCGTGAGCGGTCGCACCTGCGCCAGGTGGTCGACGAACACGCGATAGCCCTTGTCGGTCGGCACCCGCCCCGAGGAGGTGTGCGGCGCCGCGATGAGGTCCTCGTCCTCGAGCTGGGCCATGTCGTTGCGGATCGTCGCGGCGGAGACGCCGAACGCGTGCCGGTCCACGATCGATTTACTGCCGACCGGCTCATTCGTCTCGACGTAGTCCTCGACGATGGCGCGGAGCACCTGGAGTCCGCGTTCCGAGACCATCGCTCCTCCTCACCGTTGGCACTCCTGCATCCTGAGTGCCAATCCTATCCTGCCGGGCCCTTCGACAGGCTCAGGGACCGGACAAGTCGAGGATGCGGCACTGCCTAGGATGTGGCCATGGACCAGGACGTCGTGCGCGCAAGGATCTCCTCCGGTGAGCTGATCGGCCGACGCGTCGACGGCATCGATCGGTATCTCGGCGTGCCGTACGCGGCACCCCCGTTCGGAGAAGGCCGTTTCCGGTCGCCCCGGCCCGTCGACRCGTGGTCCGCGCCGCGCGACGCCGTGGCGTTCGGCCCGACGGCTCCGCAGCTGCCGTACACGGGGGCGACCGCGGAGATCCTCAGCAGCCTCCGCATCGCCGGCGACGACATCCTCACGGCGAACGTCTGGGCACCGGCGGGCGCGGACGCCGCACCTGTGGTGCTGTGGATCCACGGCGGAGCCCTCGAACGCGGCACGGCGGCGCTGTCGATGTACGACGGCACCGAGTTCGCGCGGGACGGCGTCGTGTTCGTCAGCGTCAACTACCGGCTGGGGTCCGAGGGCTTCTCCGTCCTCGCGGACACACCGCGCAACCTGGGGCTCCAGGACGTCGCGGCGGCCCTGCGCTGGGTGCGCGATGAGATCGCGGCGTTCGGCGGCGATCCCGGCCGGATCACGCTCATGGGCGAATCCGCGGGCGGAGCGCTCGTCGCCGCGCTGCTCTCGCGTCCGGACACCCGGTCGCTGGTGCGCGGCGGGATCGTGCAGTCCGGCCCGCTCGAGGCGCAGACCCCCGAGCGCGGCGGCCGCGTGACCCGGCAGCTCGCGAAGCGGCTCGGCGTCGCGGCGACACGCGAGGCGTTCGCCGCGCTCGCCCCGGACGCCCTGCTCGAGGCGCGACGAGCCCAGGCCGCCGGCTCGTCACCGCTCGGCGGCGCGCCGGGCTTCCAGCTCGTGCGGGATCCCGAGTCGCTGCCGCACTCGCCGCATGAGGCGCTCGCCGATGCCGACGTGCCGCTGCTCATCGGCACGAACACGGACGAATACCGGCTCTGGTTCCCCCCGGAGGCCGTGATGGGGATCCGCCCCTCGAAACTCCTGCTCGCCCGCCTCGCCCTGCGGATCCCGGCCGCAGCCGCCAGGGCCGTGCGCGCCGATCATCCCGGCGCGAGCACCGGAGAGGTCTTCGGCCAGCTGGCCACGGATCTGCTGCTGCGCGCGCCGGCCACACGGACCGCACGGACCCGGCCCGCCCCCACCTTCCTGTACGAGTTCTCCTGGCCCAGCCCCGTGCGCGATCTGCGCGCGGCGCACGCCCTCGAGATCCCGTTCGTGTTCGACCGACTCCATGATCCGGAGAGCGCGAAGATCGCGGGCGCCGCGCCGCCGCAGCCGCTCGCCACCGCGATGCACGACGCCTGGGTGCRCTTCATCGTCGACGGGGACCCTGGCTGGCCTGCGTTCGATGCGCAGCGCACGGCGGCGCTGTTCGACGGTGCGGGCGACGACCCCGTGGTCGGACCGCAACGGCGGACGGCCGTGGCAGACCTGCTGCCGGCCGAGAAGGGCTGACAACCGCGCCGCACCCGGCGCAATGGTGGTGCGACGCCTGCACGAGCGAGCGACGCATGCAGGTCCGATCGGGCGGATCCATCGTGCAGGCGTCGCCAGATCGTGCAGACGTCGCACGCTCCGGCGCCCGCAGCGAGGCACGCGCCGTCGGGCGGGCTGGCTCCTCAGTCGGTCAAGGCCCGGACCACGGCGTCGGCGAGCAGCCGTCCGCGCAGCGTGAGCACGAGGGTGCCGCGCAGGGCGGCGCCGGCATCGACCAGTCCGTCCGCGATGAGCCCCGCGACCCTGGTGCGTGCGTCGGTCGCGATCGCGCTGAGAGGCATCCCCTCCGACATCCGGGAGCGCAGCAGGATCCGCTCTAGCTGCGCGGCCTCGGCGTCGGGGCGCTCGGTGGCGGCAGCCGGAGACTCCCCCGCTGCGAGCCGCTGCGCATAGGCGGCCGGGTGCTTCACATTCCACCACCGCAGGCCGGCGACGTGGCTGTGGGCTCCGGGCCCGAAGCCCCACCAGTCAGTGCCCCGCCAGTACGCCATGTTGTGCCGGGAGCGCTGGTCCGCACCGCCGCCCTCGCCCGGCCGACGGGCCCAATTGCTCACCTCGTACCAGTCGAAGCCGGCCTCGCCCAACAGGCTGTCGGCGAGCTCGTACATGTCGGCCTGCAGATCGTCATCGGGAGCGGGCACCTCGCCGCGACGGATCTGCCGGGCGAGCTTGGTGCCGTCCTCGATGATCAGCGCATACGCCGAGATGTGATCCGGATCCAGGCCGATCGCGGTCGTCAGCGAGGAGCGCCAGTCGTCCAGCGATTCCCCCGGCGCGCCGTAGATGAGGTCGACGCTGACGGCCAGCCCGGCAGCACGGGCCGCGTCGACGGCGGTGCGCACGTTCTCCGGCCGATGCGTACGGTCGAGCGCCGCGAGCACGTGCGGCACGGCCGACTGCATGCCGATCGACATCCGCGTCACGCCGGCGGCCGCGAGCTCCTCGGCGACCTCGGAGGTCACCGTGTCGGGATTCGCCTCGACGGTCACCTCGGCACCGTCCGCGATGCCGAACGCGCCGACCACGGCGCCGAGCATGCGGCCGAGGTCGCCCGCCGGCAGCAGCGTGGGCGTGCCGCCCCCGAAGAACACCGTGCTCAGCGGGCGCAGCGGACCGCGTTCGGCGAGCACCTCCCGTGCCAGGTGGATCTCCTGGATCAGCGTGTCGGCATACGTGTCCTGGCGCGCCCCGCGCAGTTCGGACGCGGTGTAGGTGTTGAAGTCGCAGTAGCCGCAGCGCACACGGCAGAACGGCACGTGCAGATAGGCCGAGAACGCGGCTTCCGGCTCGATCCGCAGATCGGCGGGAAGCCGGCCGTCCGCAGGCGCCGGATCTCCGAGCGGCAGGGGGCCGGCCATCAGGACTCCGCCATCAGACGGGCGTCGCGTACAGCGGGGAGATCGCCCGCAGATACCGGGCGAAGAGCTCCCGACGGCGGCGCTTCACCAGATAAGGGAAGGTCCGGTACAGGAAGCTGTTCGGGCGGTCGAAGGCGCGCACCGTGAACCACACCTCGTCGGCGTCGTTCCACTCGATGTCGAACGACTCCTCACCGCTCACGACGGATCCGGCGACCGTGCCCAGCACGAAGCCGATCCGGTGCGTCTGCTCGGTCACCGAGATCACCCGCAGCTCGGCGTCCGCGCGCATGCCCGAGACCCGTCCGTGCAGTTTCAGCGTCATCCCGGGACCCGCCCATGGGGTGCCGTCCTCGTCGTAGCGCGGCTCGACCTCGGAGGGGCTCGGCGCGATCGGAGCGCCCTCGGCGTCGAAGCTGACACCGGCGTACCCGGGGCTCGAGGCGGGACGCACGTCGGTGAGCTGCAGTCCGGCCGCACGCTGCGCCGTCCAGGAGAGCAGCGCATCACCGGCGGTGCGGAACCGCTCCTCGCCGCTGCCGAGCCGCCACGACTCCTCGGCGGGGACGCTGCGCTCCGGCGGATACTGCATCAGGTCGGGCGCGTGGGTCGCCCCCACGGCGGCATAGTCCACCGTTCCTTCTCGGAATGTCCCGCGACGCATGACAACCAGACTACTGGCCGAGCCCGACGGACTCATCCAGGTTCTCCTAAGGCTGGGATGCTGCTCGCGCGGGCGCGCGCGAGTCGTCCCGCGTCTCCTCTGGTGTCTGGTCGACGGTGGGAGGGCGGTTGTCGCCCAGTCGCAGCACGGAGGCCGCCGCCCCGAGCACGAGCCCGACCGCGCCCGCCACGGAGAGCGGCTCACCCAGCACGATCAGCGCCGTGACGGCCGTTGCCGCGGGGATCACGCTGAACAGGATCGACGCGGCATCCGCTCCGACGGCGCGCACGAGGGCCGAGTACAGCACGGTCCCGCCCAGACCGATCGCGACGATCCCGCCGAGGAGCGCCCAGGACGCGAGGCCGGAAGGCGGACGCGGGGGCTCGGTCAGCGCCAGCGCACCCACGACCGGCGTGGAGACCACGACGCCGATCAGGGTGAACATCGCCGGGTGGACCTCGCGCAGGGACCGCCCCTGCCAGAGCGCCCCGAGCGAGACCCCCAGCAGAGATCCGCCCACGCTGAGGATCATCGGACCGATCCGTGGATCCGCGAGCGCGATCGGCAGGCAGGCGACGATGACCGCGGCCGCTCCGAGCGCGGTCGACAGCAGAGCCCGGCGAGAGGCGCGCCGACGCAGGATCAGACGCGACAGCAACGCGGTCACGACAGGGTTCATCGCGATCACGAGAGCGGTGAACCCCGCGCCGACGCCGTGCCCGAGCGCCCAGTAGGTGCCGACGAATTGTCCCGCCTGCGACAGCAGCCCGGCGCCGGCTGCGGCCGCCAGGAGGCGACCGCGCGGAACGGGCGTGCGGAGCAGCGCGCACGCCACGAGCAGCACGAGCACGGAGAGCCCGAAGCGCAGCAGGAGCAGCAGGAACGGGCTCATCGTGCGCAGGGCGAGCGAGGTCAGTGCATAGTTCACCGCATAGAGCGTCACCATGGTGCACGCGGAGACGGCGACGGTCGTTCTGGTCATGCCGCCAGGTTCGCCGCTCGCCGCTTCCGTCGACGCATCACATCACGAATCCTGATGGATAGCCCTACCTGTCGTCGCGGTGCCGCAGGATGGATCCATGAGCAGCATGGAGATCGCTGAGCTGCGCAGCCTCATCGCGGTCGCGGCGTTCGCCGGCGTCGGCCGGGCGGCGACCGCGCTGCACCTCTCCCAGCCCACGGTCTCGGCGCACCTGCGCCGCCTCGAGGCCACGCTCGGCCTTCCCCTCGTCGAGCGGCGCGGACGCAGCATCGCGTTCACCGTCGCCGGCGAGTCGCTCGTGCGCGACGCGCACCGCATCGTCGCGCTGCACGACGAGGCCCTCGACCGGATCGTCGGGACACCCGGGGATGACATCGTCGTCGCGTCGACCGACATGGCCAACGCCTCCATCCTGCAGACCGTGACCAGGGTGCTCTCCGATCGGCACCCCGAGCGGAGGGTCCGATTCCGTTTCCACCGCACCGACAGCCTGCGCCGCTTCGTCCGCGCGCACACCGCCGACGTCGTCCTCGGCTACGGCGACCTCGGCCCTGGGCGCATCGACATCGGCCCCGTCCCGCTCGCCTGGTTCGGCGCGGTGGGCACCCCCGCGGACGCCGGGCTCATCGTGTTCTCGCCGCCGTGCACCCTGCGCGACGCGATCCTCGCCGCCCCTGCGGGCGAGCGGCGCACGGTGGTGCGCGAGTGCCTCGACCTGTCCAGCGTGCTCGCGACCGTGCGTTCCGGGGCGGGGATCACAGCACTGCCGGCGTTCCACCGGACCGAATCGCAGCTCCGCGAGCTCGACCTGCCGGCTCCCCCGCCGCTCCCGCTGACGATGGTCGCCTCGGAGCGCATCCCCGCGGACACGCGGAACTCCCTGATCGCGGAGCTCCGCCGAGCCGTGGCGAGCGTCTGAGGCTGCCGCCTACTTCTTGTCCTTGCCTTCGACGTCTCCCGAGAGCGCGGCGATGAACGCCTCCTGGGGGACCTCGACGCGGCCGACCATCTTCATGCGCTTCTTGCCCTCCTTCTGCTTCTCGAGGAGCTTGCGCTTACGGGTGATGTCGCCGCCGTAGCACTTGGCGAGAACGTCCTTGCGAATGGCTCGGATCGTCTCGCGAGCGATGATGCGGGCGCCGATCGCGGCCTGGATCGGCACCTCGAACTGCTGCCGCGGGATGAGCTTGCGCAGCCGCTCGGCCATCATCGTGCCGTAGGCGTATGCCTTGTCGCGGTGCACGATCGAGCTGAACGCGTCGACCTTGTCGCCCTGCAGCAGGATGTCGACCTTGACGAGATCCGCCTCCTGCGATCCGGCGGGCTCGTAGTCCAGCGAGGCGTAGCCCTGCGTCTTGGACTTGAGCTGGTCGAAGAAGTCGAACACGATCTCGCCGAGCGGGATCATGTAGCGCAGCTCGACGCGCTCCTCGGAGAAGTACTCCATGCCCAGCAGCGATCCGCGCCGGGTCTGGCAGAGCTCCATCACGGTGCCGACGTAGTCCTTGGGCAGCAGGATGGCCGCCTTCACCATCGGCTCGGAGACGGATCCGATCCGTCCGTCCGGGTACTCGCTGGGGTTCGTGACGGTGACCGTCTCCCCCGTGTCTGAGGTGAGGACCTCGTAGATCACGCTCGGCGCGGTCGTGATGAGATCCAGCCCGAACTCGCGCGACAGGCGCTCGGTGATGATCTCCAGGTGCAGCAGGCCGAGGAATCCGCAGCGGAACCCGAAGCCGAGTGCGACCGAGGTCTCCGGCTCGTACTGCAGCGATGCGTCGGAGAGCTTGAGCTTGTCCAGTGCTTCGCGCAGCTCCGCGTAGTCGCTGCCGTCGATCGGGTAGATGCCGCTGAAGACCATCGGCTTCGGGTCGGTGTAACCGGCCAGGGCGACGGATGCCGGCTTCCTGGCGGTCGTGACGGTGTCACCGACCTTCGACAGGCGCACGTCCTTGACACCGGTGATCAGGTAGCCCACCTCCCCGACACCCAGGCCCTGGGTCGGGGTCGGCTCCGGGCTGGACACGCCGATCTCGATGAGCTCGTGGTTCGCCCCCGTCGACATCATCTGGATGCGTTCCCGCGGTGCCAGCGAGCCGTCGATCATGCGGACGTAGGTGACCACTCCCCGGTAGGCGTCGTACACCGAGTCGAAGATCATGGCGCGGGCCGGCGCATCCGCATCGCCCTTCGGCGCGGGGATCTCCTGCACGATCCGGTCGAGCAGCTCCTCGACTCCGGCGCCTGTCTTGCCCGAGACGCGCAGGACGTCCTCCGGCTTGCCGCCGATGAGCGAGGCGAGCTCCTTCGCGTACTTCTCCGGGTCCGCGGCCGGCAGATCGATCTTGTTGAGAACCGGGATGATGTGGAGGTCGTTCTCGAGCGCGAGGTAGAGGTTGGCGAGCGTCTGCGCCTCGATGCCCTGCGCGGCGTCGACGAGGAGGATGGCGCCCTCGCACGCCGCAAGCGACCGGGACACCTCGTACGTGAAGTCGACGTGCCCTGGCGTATCGATCATGTTCAGCGCGACGGTCTCGCCACCGATCTGCCACGGCATGCGCACGGCCTGGCTCTTGATCGTGATGCCGCGCTCGCGCTCGATGTCCATGCGGTCGAGATACTGGGCACGCATGTCGCGGTCCGACACCACGCCGGTGATCTGGAGCATCCGGTCGGCCAGGGTCGACTTGCCGTGATCGATGTGGGCGATGATGCAGAAGTTGCGGATCTGCTGCGGGGGCGTGGCGGCCGGCTGCAGCGGAGTGAGGGCGCGAGGTGACATGGGGTCCTGAACGATGCGGGTCCGGCGGGCGGATCGGGCTGGCCCGGGAGTGAACCGGGTATCCCGACGATTCTACGGGAGTGCTCGGCGGGCCATCCCGCATGCCCTTCCCGCGCCTTCCACACGCGCAGACTGAGGCGAGCCTCATCCCACATCGCGCCCGGCCGGTGATAGTCTCGCGAAGTTGCCGCGCCCCCGGAACCGGGTCTCAGCGGTGACAACACTCCGTCCCGCGCTGCGCGGGGTGGAGCACCGTGTCACCGGTTCGGGTCGTGTTGATATGGCAACGACCCAGCGCTGCGTCGGAGATCCCGCGCGGTGTCTGTGACAAGAGAGAGAACACCATCTTGATCAAGTATCTGCTGCGCCGAGCACTCGGCTGGCTCCTCATGATCGTGGTGGCGACCAATGTCACGTACTTCCTCGCGTGGGCCTTCCTCGATCCCCGCAGCAATTACGTCGGACGTCGCCCTCCGCTCAGCGAGGACCAGATCAATCGACTCCTAGAACCCCGCAACCTCAGCGACACCACGCCGCTGCTGCAGCGCTGGTGGGGCTGGTTCACGGACATCGTCCTGCATTGGAACTGGGGCATGAGCCCGACCGGACAGTCGGTGAACGCTCAGATCTCCTACCGCATGTGGGTCTCCGGCGAACTCGTGCTCGGCGCGACCATCCTCGCGGCCGTGCTCGGCATCGCGGTCGGCGTCTACACCGCCTCGCGGCAGTACAAGGTCGCGGATCGGGTCTGGCAGGGCATCTCGATCGTCACGATGAACATCCCGATCATCGTCGCGGCCCTCGGCATCGTCCTCGGCGCGATCGCGATCAACGACGCGCTCGGCTTCCGCCTCTTCTACGTCACCGGCGCCTCGAGCGATGGCGTGACCGGCTTCTTCCCGGTGCTGATCGACTCGCTGCAGCACCTCATCCTGCCGACCATCGCGCTCGTGTTCATCGGGTACTCGAGTTATCACTTCCTGCAGCGATCCCTGCTGCTGGACAACATCAAGGCCGACTACGTGCGCACCGCACGGGCGAAGGGCCTGACGAAGCAGCAGGCGATCCGCAAGCACGCGCTGCGCACATCCCTGATCCCCGTGGCGACACAGCTGGCGTTCAGCATCCCGACCGTCTTCACCGGAGCCGTGCTGACCGAGACGATCTTCGCGTGGAACGGCATGGGCCGTTACTTCGTGCAGACCATCGGCACGAACGACGTGCACGGAGTGGTGGCCATCGCCGCCTTCACCGCCGTGCTCACCGCGATCGGCGCGATCCTCGCCGACGTCGCCGTGGTGGTCCTCGATCCGCGAGTGAGGGTGAGCTGACATGACTTCCGCAACCATCCAGCCCCCTGTCGGGCCCGACACCACCGCAGCGCGCATCCCGCGCAAGCGCATCGGCACGTTCCGGCTCTACTACCGCCGCTTCGTGCGCAACCGCCCCGCGGTCGCGGGCGTGTTCGTCTTCGCCTTCCTGGTGCTGTTCGCCGTCGCGGGGCCGCTGATCGCGCAGTTCAGCTTCAGCGAGCTCGACTTCCTGGCACTCGGCACCCCGCCCGACGGCACCCACTGGTTCGGCACCGCCGCCGACGGCGGCGATCTGTTCGCACAGACCGCGGTCGGCCTGCAGCGCTCGCTGATGATCGCGCTCACGGTCTCGATCGGCACCACGGTGATCTCCGCGATCGTCGGCACCGCGGCCGCCTACTTCGGTGGCACGACCGAGCGCATCATCCTCCTGATCATCCACTTCCTCATGGTCGTGCCGACGTTCCTGATCCTCGCGCTGGTGTCCTCCAACGCGGGCGGCGACTGGCGCGTGATCTCGGCGGCGATGATCTTCATCAGCTGGTTCTTCCCCGCGCGGGTCATCTGGACCATGGCCCTGTCGCTCCGCGAGCGCGAGTACGTGCATGCCGCGCGCTACATGGGCGTGCCGGGTATGAAGATCGTGCTCCGCCACCTGCTGCCGAACATCGGCTCGCTGCTGGTGATCAACTTCACGCTCGGCGTCGTCGGCGCGGTCATCACCGAGACGGGGCTGTCCTTCATCGGCTTCGGCGTGAAGATCCCCGACGTCTCGCTCGGATCCCTCATCGGCATCGGCGCGAACTCGCTCTCCAGCGCGCCGTGGACCTTCTACTTCCCCGCGCTCGCGCTGACTCTGCTCACCGTCTCGATGGCGCTCGTCGCCGACGGTCTGCGTGACGCGCTCGATCCCACCTCGGCGGCGGGAGGCCGCGCATGACCACTCCTCTTCTCTCCGTCCGCGATCTGCACGTCAGCTTCGCCTCCGAGGCCGGCCGCGTCGACGCCGTCCGCGGCGTCTCCTTCGACCTCGAACCCGGTCGCACGCTCAGCATCGTCGGCGAGTCCGGATCCGGTAAATCCGTCACGTCGCTCGCCATCATGGGCCTGCTCGACGACAACGCCAAGGTCACCGGCTCGATCATGTTCGACGGCATCGAACTCGTCGGCAAGGGCGACAAGGAGCTGTCCACGCTGCGCGGCAACGGGATCGCGATGATCTTCCAGGATCCGCTGACCTCGCTCACGCCCGTCTACACGATCGGCGATCAGCTCGTCGAGGCGCTCACGGTGCACCGCAGCATGTCGCACGCGGATGCGAACGCGCGTGCGATCGAGCTTCTCCGCATGGTCGGCATCCCGAGCCCGGAACGGCGGCTGAAGTCGTTCCCGCACGAGTTCTCGGGCGGAATGCGCCAGCGCGTCGTCATCGCGATCGCGATGGCGAACAATCCCAAGCTGATCATCGCGGACGAGCCCACCACGGCGCTCGACGTGACGATCCAGGCGCAGATCCTCGATCTCATCGCCACCGCGCAACGGGAGACCGGCGCCGCGGTCATCATGATCACGCACGACATGGGCGTGGTCGCGAAGACCGCCGACGATGTGCTCGTGATGTACGCCGGCAAGCCCGTCGAGCAGGCGCCCGTGCGCGAGCTGTTCCACGAGACCCGGATGCCGTACTCGATCGGCCTTCTGGGAGCGATCCCCCGCGTCGACAAGGCGGAGAAGTCTCCGCTGGTGCCGATCAAGGGCAACCCGCCCCTGCTCGTGAACCTGCCCGACGAATGCCCGTTCGTGGCACGGTGCCCGATCGCGACCGAAGCGTGCCGCGTCCGCGAGCCCGAACTGCGCCCGATCGCGACGGCCGAGGGCGGCGCGCACCTGGTCGCCTGCGTCCGCGCGGACGAGATCGAGAACGGGATGATCGGCGGAGCACCCGTGTATCCCGTGCCCGAGCTTCCGACGAGCGCGCTGGACCGCGTACCCCGCGAGGACCGGCCCATCACGCTCGACGTGAAGAACATGCAGAAGACGTTCCCGCTCACCAAGGGCGCGTTCCTCAAGCGCAAGGTCGGCGAGGTGCACGCGGTCAAGGGCCTCACCTTCGACATCCGCGAGGGCGAGACCATGGCCATCGTCGGCGAGTCCGGCTGCGGCAAGACGACGACGCTGCTGCAGATCATGGATCTGGTGAAGCAGACCGACGGCGAGATCACGATCGCGGGCACCAAAGTCTCCGAGCTCCACGGCGGCAAGGCCGAGCGCACGGTCCGTCGCGATCTGCAGATCGTGTTCCAGGACCCGATGGGCGCCCTCGACCCGCGTCTCACCGTCGCGGACGTCATCGCAGAACCGCTGCGCGCGATCGGAGTGCCGCGGACCGAAGCCGACGTGCGGGTGGACGAGCTCATGGACCTCGTGGGCCTGGACCCCGCGCATGCGAGCCGGTTCCCCGGCGCGTTCTCCGGCGGTCAGCGCCAGCGCATCGGCATCGCCCGCGCGCTCGCGACCAACCCGAAGATCGTCGTTCTGGACGAGCCGGTGTCGGCGCTCGACGTGTCGATCCAGGCCGGAGTGATCAACCTGCTCGACGAGCTCAAGGTCAAGCTCGGCCTGTCCTACCTCTTCGTCGCGCACGACCTCTCCGTGGTGCGGCACATCGCCGACCGCGTCGGCGTCATGTACCTCGGCGAGTTCGTCGAGCACGGCGACGTGGACGCGATCTTCGACAACCCCCAGCACCCGTACACGCAGGCGCTGCTCTCGGCCATCCCTGTGCCGGATCCCGACATCGAGCGCACCCGCGAGCGGATCGTGCTGCAGGGCGACCTGCCGAGCCCCACGGACCGCCGTGACGGCTGCTCGTTCGCCTCACGCTGCCCGCTGTACAAGATGCTCCCGCCGGAGCAGCAGTCGCGCTGCGAAACCGAGGCTCCGACCCTCAAGGGATCCGATGTGCACGCCAACGCGTGCCACTTCCGTTGACATCGAATCAATAACGGTATCGAGCCGCCTCCGGCGAATCTGGTTCATGCCGGTTAACTGTGTCTGTCCCCAAAAGAGCCGAAAGGCAATAGAAGGAGAACCATGAAGAAGCAGCACAAGCTGTGGGGCGTCGTCGCCCTCGGCGGGGCGCTGGCAATCGCCATCAGCGGTTGTTCAGCGGCCGGAAGCGCGGGCAACGGGAGCACCGACAAGCCTGCAGAGACCAAGACCGCGGACTACAACCCTCAGCCGCGCGAGAACCTCAAGCAGGGCGGCGAAGCACACTTCTGGATTGCAGAAGTGCCGCCGCAGATGAACTTCATGAGCGGCGACGCCTCCGCCGACACCGCGCGCCTGGCCGCGTGGTACATGCCGCAGGTGTTCCTCATGGACCCGGACGGCACCGTCAAGGCCAACCCCGCCTACCTCGACAAGTGGGACACCTCGGTCAAGGACGGCAAGACCGTCGTGACCATGAAGGTGAACGACAAGGCCGTCTGGAACGACGGCACTCCGATCGACTGGACCGCGTTCGAGACCACCTGGAAGGACAACAACGGATCCAACCCGGACTTCAAGGCCAACGCGACCGACGGCTACAAGGACATCGAGTCCGTCACCAAGGGCGCGACGGACAAGGACGTCATCGTGACGTTCAACCGTCAGTTCGCCTGGCCCGCGATGCCCTTCCTCACGGGCATCCTGCACCCCAAGGTGAACACGCCCGCGCTCTTCAACGACGCGTTCAACGGCAACGCGCGCCCCGAGTGGGGCGCCGGTCCGTACAAGCTCACGAACTACGACGTCAACGGCCAGAAGATCACCCTCGAGCCGAACGAGAAGTGGTGGGGCGACAAGCCGCTGCTGGACAAGGTCACCTTCGCGGGCATGGACCGCGCGGCCTCGCTCAACGCCTTCAAGAACGGTGAGGTCGACCAGGTCGAGACCACGTCCGCCGACGCGATCAAGCAGGTCTCGGGTGTCAAGGACGCTGTCACGTACCGCGCCCAGCAGACGGCCAAGACCGTGCTCCAGCTCGACAGCACCAAGCCGCAGCTGAAGGATCCGAAGGTGCGTCAGGCCTTCTTCTCGGCGATCGACATCGCTCAGCAGGAAAAGATCGCCTGGAACGGGCTGAACTACACCGAGCCGGCCGCGGGATCCCTGGTGCTCTACAACTTCCAGAAGGGCTACAAGGACTCCTTCAAGGAGGCCGGCCTCACGCACGACGTCGACGCCGCCAAGAAGCTGCTCGACGACGCCGGCTGGAAGGCGGGTTCCGACGGTATCCGCGAGAAGGACGGCGTCAAGCTGAGCGTCGTCTACCCCGTGTTCAGCGACAGCCCGGTTCAGGCCGCGCTCGCGAAGGCTCTGCAGCAGCAGGAGAAGGCCGTGGGCATCGATCTCAAGATCGAGACGCGCCCGTCGTCGAACTTCTCGACCGACCTGAGCACGAAGAACTGGGACGCCGTGAGCCTGCGTTTCACGGACTCCGACCCGTTCGGTCCGGCCTGGTTCTGCCAGATGTACTGCTCGGACAGCCAGCTGAACCTGTCCAGCACCGGCACCAAGGCGATCGACGAGAAGATCAAGAGCGAGATCGAGTCCCAGACCACGCCGGAGGCGTGGACCGAGGCCGCGATGAAGCTCGAGCCGGAGATCATGAAGGAGACCTGGGGCGTCATCGCGCTCTACAACGGTCCCGAGATCATCACCGCCAAGAAGGGTCTCGCCAACCTGACCCCGGAGACCTACGTGGGTCTCGACCTCTACGGCGTCACGCCGGTCGAGAACGTCGGCTGGGAGAAGTAACCACCCGTTGTTGCGGAGCGGGGTCGGTGGTTCGCCACCGGCCCCGCTTCGTCGTCAGCGCCGGCCGAGCGCGCCTAGAATGACGCGCATGCGCCGCTCCCCCGACTCGGTCCCGCCGGTCTCGGTCGTGCTCGTGCACGGGATCCGCACCTCGGCCACGATGTGGCGTGCGCAGGAGGATTTCCTCGCCGAACGCGGCAACCCCGCGATCGCGATCGACCTGCCCGGCCACGGTACCCGCATGGACGAGCCGTTCTCGCTCGATGAGGCGATGCGCACGATCGACGCCGCCGTGCGCGGCACCGATGGACCAGTGCTGCTGGTCGGACACTCGATGGGCGGGCTGCTGTCGACCGCATACGCCGGGGCAGATCCTGCGCCGCCGATCGCCGGCTTCATCGGCGCATCGTGCACCGCGCTCCCCCGCGGCGCCGGACTCGCCGCCTATCGCGTGCTGGCGGGCGCGCTGAACGCGATGCCGGATCGAGGGTTGTGGCTCAGCCAGCAGGTGCTCGACGCGACGCTCCCCTCCTCGACGCGCGAGGACTTCGGCGCGGGCGGCTACGCCATGGCGGCGCAGGACGAGGCGCTGCGCTCGCTCGCCGTGCTGGATCTGGTCTCCGCGGTTCCTCGGATACACGTCCCGACCTGGTACGTGAACGGACAGTTCGACCAGCTCCGCACGCACGAGACGCTGTACCGTCGGCTGGCGCCGCAGGCCGAGTTCATCATCGTTCCCCGCACGACGCATCTCGTGACCGCGATGCGTCCCCGGGTGTTCAATGCGGTGCTGCAGCTGGCACTGGCGACGCTGGAGACGACGCTCTGACCGCGTAGGTCATCGCCGCCCCCACGACCGAGAGCGCGGCCGCGGCGCCGAACAGCAGCCAGAACCCGCCGACGAGGGCGACGAGGCCCGCGCCGAGAAGCGGGCCCAGCAGCTGCCCGAGCTGCGCGGAGACGTTGACGAGTCCGAGGTCGCGCGCGTGGTCGTCCGGATCCTTCAGCAGATCCGTCGCGAACGCCAGGYTCACCGCCATGTACGCGCCGTAGCCCGCCCCCATGATCCCGGCGGCGACCGCTGTCATCTCGAACGAGGGACTGATCAGGATCACCACGCCGGAGACCGCCTGCACGACCGCGGAGACGGCGGTGATGGTACGGCGACGGCGCAGTGGGCTCGCGGAGGGTCGATCCGAGAGGATGCCGGCGATGACCGAGGCGATCACGACGAAGACCGTGTAGATCACGATCAGGATCAGCAGGTCGTCCTGGGCCGCAGCAGACGGGACGCGGACGCCGTAGAGCAGGAAGAACAACAGCAAAGAGGTGCCGAAGGCGTTGCCGATGTTCACCACGAAGCGGCTGATGAGCAGCCACAGGAAGTCGCGGTCACGCCACGACGCGGTACGGGAGGCGGTGCGCGGAGCGGGAAGGGCGAGCTCGTGCGCCGGCGCGTCCGGCAGCAGCAGCGCGGTGCCGGACCCGATCACCGCGATGATCGCGGCGAGCAGGTAGTAGGACTGCTCCACGTTCAGCCCGATCAGCACGACGGCCCCCACGCCGACGACGATGCCGACCGCCTGCGCAGAGCTCGCGGCGGCGGCGGCCGCGCCGCGCTGGGTAGTGAGCTGATCCGCGATCATCGCCGTCAGGGCCGCGGAGGCGACAGATACGCCGACCGAGACGACGATCCAGGCGCCGCCGAYGGCGACAGGACCCGTCACCAGGCCCGTGAGCACGAGCCCGACGGCAGCGACCAGGGATCCGCCGATCGCCCACGGCCTCCGCCGGCCCCAGCGCGAGCGGGTGCGGTCGGACCAGCGGCCGGACACGGGTGCGGCGACGATGCCGACGAGTCCGCCCACCGACAGCACGACGCCCGCCCACACGACGCCGGCGATCCAGTTCTCGCCCGGTGCGCCGGTGTCGAGTTGCAGCGGCAGGAGGAGCTGGATCGGTGTGAGCTGGACGGTCCAGATCGCGAGCCACGCGAGGGTGAACAGCGTCATCCAGAGCGGGCCGACCCTCCTCGCCGCGTTCGTGGCGGGGGTGCCGGAGTGTTCGGTCACGAGCGTGCCTCCTCGATGAGCGCGCGGTACCAGGAGTACGAGGCCTTCGGAGTGCGCTGCCCCGTGGCCATGTCGACGTGCACGAGTCCGAACCTCTGCGTGTACCCGTCGGCCCACTCGAAGTTGTCCAGCAGCGACCACACCGTGTACGCGTCGACCCGCACCCCCGCGCGCATCGCCGCGAGCACCGCGGCGAGGTGGCCGTGCAGATACGAGATCCTCGCGGCATCGTCGATCGGTGCGTCCACGTGGTCTGGCTCCGGGAATGATGCACCGTTCTCGGCGATCACCACCGCGGGCAGCGCGGCACCGTAGCGCTCTTTCGCATCGACGAGGAACGCGGTCAGCGCCTCCGGCACGATCGGCCAGAGCGGGCCGAACCCGGTGACGGGCGCACCCGGCGTGGGGACGACCTCGAAGGGAACCGGCCCCGCCGATGCCGCCACCGTGGTCGGGTTGTAGTAGTTCACGCCGTACAGCTCGCAGGGTGCGCTGATCAGGGCGAGGTCGCCGTCCTGCACGGGCAGCACGACGCCGAGCGGCTCCAGGTCGGGATAGCGACCGAGCAGCACCGGATCGGCGTATATCCGGTTGTGGATGAGGTCGTAGACATACGCGGCCTGCTGGTCGGCCTCGGAGTCGGACGCGGGCAGCACCTGCGTGTGGTTGTTGACGATCCCGACGCTGGTCGCGCCGCGCGCGTGCAGGATGCGCGCCGCATACCCGTGCGCGAGCAGCTGGTGATGCACGGTCGGCAGCGCATCGAAGAGCAGCGCGCGCCCCGGCGCGAGCTCCCCGATCGCGTAGCCCTGCAGCGTCGTGGAGACCGGTTCGTTGATCGTGTACCACTGCCGCACCCGGTCGCCGAGGGCGTCGGCGACCACCTCGGTGTACTGCGCGAACCGCTCCGCGGTCGTGCGGTTCAGCCAGCCGCCCGTCTCCTCCAGGCGGGAGGGCAGATCCCAGTGATACAGAGTGGGCGTCGGCGTGATCCCGGCGTCGAGGAGGCGATCGACGAGGCGGTCGTAGTAGGCAAGGCCCTGGGGACTCGGACGTCCGTCGGGGAGCACGCGCACCCACGACATCGAGAACCGGTACTCGTCGACGCCGAGCCTCGCCAGCAGTGCGACGTCCTCGTCGCCGCGATGGTAGCTGTCCGGTCCCGGATCCGCCGTGCTGCCGTCGCGCACGCGGCCCGGCGTCTCCACGAAGTCGTCCCAGATGGATCTGCCGCGGCCGTCCTCATCCCTCGCCCCCTCGATCTGGAAAGCCGCCGTCGCGGCGGAGAAGCGCAGCCGGCGAAGCGATGCGCGATCGAGCGGGGGCACGTCAGGGGTGACGGATTCGGGCATGGACGACTCCTTCGGGTCCGTCGCCAGCATGCACCATGGTGTGCCGCCGGTGCCATCACGACGCGCCCGGGACCCGGCCTGTGCTCCGGCGCTTCGCCGGTTCGGCATCAGACGGGATCCCTGATAAGATCGGTGATTGGCTTGCGTGTCAGGTCCCACCCCTGCACGCTGCCGGAGGCGCCCCTCTACCGCCAGGCCGGCACAACCATCCATCACTCGAACGAAGGTTTCCATCCGTGGCGAACATCAAGTCGCAGATCAAGCGCAACAAGACCAATGAGAAGGCGAACGAGCGCAACAAGGCCGTCAAGAGCGAGCTGAAGACCGCCGTCCGCAATACCCGCAAGGCTGTCGCCGGTGGCGACAAGGCCGCTGCCGAAGCCGCGCTGAAGACGGCGACGAAGAAGCTCGACAAGGCCGTCAGCAAGGGCGTCATCCACGCGAACCAGGCCGCGAACCGCAAGTCGTCGATCGCGAAGCAGGTCTCCGCTCTCTGAGCCGGATCCGACTCTGACGAAGGCCCGTTTCCCCTGGGGAGCGGGCCTTCGTCGCACCCTGGGCTTCGTCATGCCCCGGGCTCGTCGTCCGGGGGCTCGCCGTCCGCGTGATCCGTTTTCGGGGCGCCGATCCACGTTTTGGGGCGCGCCCCACCACGGAATCGCGGCGAGGCACGCCCCAAAACGCGAGGATGCGCCCCATTCGGGGCGAGGGCGCTCCCACGCGGGCGTTAGCGGACGGACTCGCCGTAAGGCGCGCGGGTCGCGATCACGGTGATCATGCGCTCGAGCGCGAAGATCGGGTCGCGGGCCGCACCCTTGACATCGGCATCCGCTCGCGCGGCGGCCTGGATCGCGAGGCCCAGGCTGCGTTCGTTCCAGCCGCTCAAGTCGCGGCGGGCACGATCCACCTGCCAGTCCTTCATGCCGAGCCGCGCTGCGAGGGCGGCGTTGGACTCCCGGGATCCCGCCACGCGCGCCATCGACCGCAGCTTCATCGCGAACGCGGCGACCATCGGCACCGGATCAGCACCGGACGCCAGCGCGTGCCGGAGCGCGATGAGCGCGTCGCCCAGGCGTCCCGCGATGGCCGTGTCGGCTACGACGAAGGCGGAGACCTCGACGCGCCCTCCGTAATAGCGCTCGACGAGGTCGGGGGTGACGTCCCCCTGCACATCATTGATGAGCTGCTGACAGGCCGCGGCGAGCTCGGTGATGTCGTCGGAGAATGCGGAGACCAGCGCTCGCAACGCCTGCGGCTGGATCCGGCGTCCGGCGACGCGGAACTCGCCCGCGGCGAAGTCGGCCTTCTCGTCGTCGCGCTTGATGGCGGGGCACGCGATCTCGATCCCACCGCCGGCGCCGGCACGGATCGCGTCGAGCAGCTTCTTGCCGCGGACGCTCGCACCGGTGTGCCGGAGCACGACCGTCGCCCCCTCCTGCGGATGCTCGAGATACGCGACGGCCTCGGCGAGGAACGCGTCGGTGCAGCGCTCGACCCCGGAGATGCGCAGYAGTCGCGGCTCGCCGAACAGCGACGGCGAGGCAAGGCCGAGCAGACTGCCGGACTCGTAGTCGTCGGCGCGCAGATCGCTGACCTCGAGCGCCGGGTCCTCGGCGCGCAGGTAGGCGCGCAACCCCGCGATCGCGCGCTCGGCGCAGATCTCCTCGGGTCCGGACACCAGGACGATCGGCGCCGGCCTCGGCTCACGCCATGGCACCTGCGGGATTTTCGCGCCCTTGCCCCCACGTCGTGCGGCGGAGGACGAGCGCGATGCGGGCATGGTTCCAGAGTACCGGCGGGCGCGGACGTCGACGGCGCCCCGAAGACGCTGGGATGCCCTGAGCCCGCTCACTTTCGGCACCGCGGGCCGGATCTGCATTCGGTCCAGATATCGACTTCCCTTCGTCGTCAGTTTCAGGTAGCCTGAAAGAGAGGCAAGGTCGCCTCCGTGCTCCGCACGAAGCGATGAAGCGATAAGGAGTGCCATGACTGCTGCGGACGTCTCCGTGACCGTCGAGGATCTGCCGGGCCTGGAGGGTGCCGAGTTCGGCCCGTCCTCGTGGCGCGAGGTCACCCAGGAGGAGGTGGATCTCTACGCCGTGGTGTCCGGCGACGACAACCCGATCCACATCGACGAAGAATTCGCCGCGACCACGCCGTTCGGCACGCGCATCGCCCATGGCCTGCTCACCCTGAGCCTCGTGGTCCCGCTCATGCGCGAGGTCTTCGAAGTCTCCGGCGCGAGCATGGGGATCAACTACGGCATGAACAGGGTGCGGTTCCCCGCCCCCGTTCCCGTCGGATCCCGTATCCGCCTGAGCGGACGGGTGGACGCCGTGACGGACATCGGCGGAGGGTGGCAGCTCGAGGTACCCGTGACTTTCGAGATCGAAGGCGGCGAGAAGCCCGCCTGCGTGGCCGAGCTGGTGCTGAGGTACTACCGATGAGCGGCGCGATCCGCCTGGACGGCAAGGTCGCGATCGTGACCGGCGCCGGCCGCAGCCTGGGGCGCGCCTACGCGATCGCCCTGGCCCAGGCAGGGGCCGCCGTGGTCGTCAATGATGTCGATGCCGGAACGGCGGCTCAGACCGCTGCCGACATCGAGGGCGCTGGGGGACGCGCCGCGGTCGTGGTGGGGCCGGTCGGTCCCACCACGACCGCCGAAGAGCTCGTCGCCACCGCGATCTCCTCCTTCGGACGGCTCGACATCCTCGTCGCGAACGCCGGTGTGCTGCGCGACCGGGTGCTGTGGAAGATGGAAGACGACGACTTCGACGCGGTGATCGGAACCCATCTTCGCGGATCCTTCACCTGCGGACGCGCCGCCGCGGTGGCCATGCGAGAGCAGGGATCTGGCGGGCGCATCGTGCTCATCGGCTCGCCCGCCGGTCAGTTCGGCAGCTTCGGCCAGACCAACTACGCTGCGGCGAAGGCCGGGCTCGTCGCGATGGCGCGCACCTGGTCCCTCGAACTCGCCCGCGCGGGGATCACCGTGAACGCCGTGGTCCCGACGGCCCTCTCCCCCATGACCGCGACGATCCCGGCCTACACACAGGTGTACGAGGACTACGTCGCGGGCGGGGAGATCCCCGTCGAATACCGGCGCGATCACGCGCTCGGCACTCCCGAGGACGTCGCCTCGCTGATCGTGTGGCTGGCCTCCGACGCTTCCGGTGAGGTGACAGGACAGGCGATCGGCATCGGCGGCGACCGGCTGACGCTCTATTCGCATCCCGCAGCGCTGCGAACGCTCGACCACGACGGCGGCTGGACCGCGGCGGAGCTCGACGACGCCTGGCGCGAGGATCTCTCCGCTGACGCCCAGCACTCCGGCCCGCCGCAGGGCTGATCGATGCGCGCCCACTACACAGATCTCTGGCAGGCCGTCGCGCGCGCCCTGCCCGACCGCATCGCGATCCTCACCCCGCAGGACACCTGGACCTACGAGCGCCTCGTCCGCGAGGCCGGCGCACTCGCCGGCACTTTCGCACGGCGGGGCCTGCGCTCCGGCGACGTGGTCGCGATTCTCCTGCACAACCGGCCGGAGTTCCTCATCACGCTCTTCGCGTGCCTCGCGACCGGCCTCATCCCGGTGCCGGTGAACTTCCGCTTCCGCGCCGGCGAGATCGCGACGCTCCTGGACGACTCCGGCGCCTCAGCGATGGTGCATCCGACCTCGCTCGCCTCGATCGCCCGGGATGCGGCCGCTCAGGCATCCGCCGACGTGCTGCTCGTGAGCGTGTCGGACGACGACGGGGACGCTCCTGGACTTGCCTGGGCCGACGCCATCGCCGAAGAGGCGCCCCTCCCTCCGAGGGCACCGGAGGGCACGGAGCTCTGGATCTACACCGGGGGCACGACGGGGCAGCCGAAAGCCGTGCGCTGGGCGGAGCTGGATCTCTTCGAGGGCCAGATGTTCCCCACCTACTCGATGTGCGCCCTGCCGTGGCCGCGCACGAGTGAGGAAGCGCTCGCGATCGCGATCGATCCCGCGGGTCCGCATCCGGTCACACTCCCTCTTGCACCGCTCATGCACGGCACCGCACTGACGATGTCGATGAACACGTTCACTCTGGGCGGCACGGTGCTGCTCACCTCCTCCGCACGCCTGGACGCGGAGAGCGCGCTGAGGTTCGCCGGTGCGCATGGTGCGACCCGGATCATCGTCGCAGGCGATGCCGTCGCCCTCCTCCTCGCGGAGGCTGCGGAGCAGGCCGGCGGAACGCTGGGTGCCGTCACGTCGATCATGAGCTCCGGCATGCGCTTCAGCCCTGACACCAAGCGCCGACTGCACACCCTCGGCCCGCTCACCATCTTCGATCTGCTCGCCTCGTCTGAGGGCGGCGGCCTCGCGGTGACCGTCACCGCGGGCGTGGCCGATCTGCCTGGCCGGCCGCGGCTGCTCCCCACCGCGGTCGTCCTCGACCAGGACTTCGCCGAGATCCAGGATCGGCCTGGGGCACTCGGCGTCCTCGCCCAACGTGGGGCGCTGCCGCTCGGATACCACCGTGATGAGGAGAAGACCAGAGCGGCGTTCCCCGTCATCGGCGGGGTACGCCATGTGATCCCCGGCGACTGGGTGCGCGTCGAGGACGACCGCCACGTCGAGTTCCTCGGGCGCGGCAGCGCGGTCGTCAACACGGGCGGCGAGAAGGTCTACCCCCTCGAGGTCGAGGAGGCGCTCCTGACGCATCCCGCGATCGCCGACGCCGTCGTGCTCGGCGCTCCCGACCCGCGGTTCGGGGAGATCGTCACCGCGGTGGTCGAGCGCTCTGGCGAGGTCACCGCCGAGGAACTGCTCGCGCACGTGGACGGCCTCCTGGCCGGGTACAAGCGGCCACGGCACATCCTGTTCCGTGCGTCGATGGACCGGACGCCGACAGGGAAGGTGGATCTGGTCCGCCTCCGCGAGGAGATGATCCGCGCCCGCGGAGAGGGAGGATCCGCATGACCGCCCTCGGGAGCATCACGGCGATCGACACGCACGTGCACATCCAGATCGATGACACCGGCCGATTCGGCGCCTCCGCCGAGCAGCGCGAGGCCATGGATCGCTATTTCGGCACCACGGACCCGGCCAAGACCGTCGATGAGACCGCCGCCTACTTCCGCGAGCGCGACATGATGGCGGTCGTGTTCACCGTCGACGCGACGACGAACACCGGTCACGCGCCGAACAGCATCGACGACATCGCCTCGGGCGCGGCGCGCAACCCTGACGCACTGATCGCGTTCGGATCCGTGGATCCGCTGCAGGGGCCGGCGGCGCTGCGCGAACTGGACCGACAGGTCTCGCAGCTGGGCGTCCGCGGTTTCAAGTTCCATCCAACCCTGCAGGGGTTCGACCCGTCGGCGACGGAGTTCGATCCCCTCTTCGGGGCGATCGAGGATCTCGGGCTCCCCGTCGTCGTGCACACCGGGCAGACCGGCGTGGGCGCGGGCGTCCCCGGCGGCCTCGGGCTGCGGCTGGGTCTGTCCAACCCGATCCTGCTGGACGATGTCGCGGCGCGGCATCCCCGCCTGCAGATCGTCATGGCCCATCCCAGCGTTCCCTGGCAGGACGAAGCGCTCTCCGTCGCGACGCACAAGGCCAATGTCTGGATCGACCTCTCGGGATGGTCACCGAAGTACTTCAGCGCCGGGCTCGTACGTGCGACCCGCACCTATCTGCGGCACAAGATGCTGTTCGGCTCCGACTTCCCCGCCCTGACGCCCGACCGCTGGCTGAGCGACTTCGCGGCGCTGGAGATGCCGGAAGAGGTGGAGCGCCTCGTGCTGCGGGAGAACGCGATCCGCCTGCTCGGCCTCGACGGCGGAGTCGCCTGATGGGCATTCCTCACGGCGACAGCGCTCCCGCCCTGCACATCGAAGGGCTCAGCGTCCGATACGGACGATCCATCACGGCTCTGCGAGACATCTCGCTCACCGTCGCGGACGGCGAAGTCGTGACGCTGATGGGATTGAACGGCGCGGGCAAGTCCACCCTCGCGCGGGCGGTCACCGGACTCCTTCCCGCGCAGGGCGGGTCGATCTCCGCGGGCACGATCACGAGCCTCGGGGCCCCTCTGACGCGTCGCTCCCCCCGCGCCATCGTGCGCCATGGCGTCGCCCAGGCGCTCGAAGGGCGACGGATCTTCGGCGCGATGACCGTGGCGGAAAATCTCGACATCGGCGGGACCACCGTGGGCGCGAGCGAACTCAAGGCCAACCGCAGCCGCATGATGGACCTGTTCCCCCGTCTCGCGGAGCGGCAGGATCAGGCGGCGGGCCTGCTCTCCGGCGGAGAGCAGCAGATGCTCGCGGTCGCCAGGGCGCTCATGTCCTCGCCGCGGCTGCTCATCCTCGACGAGCCGACGCTCGGCCTCTCCCCCAAGCTCGTCACCCACGTGAGGGACACCATCCGCGCCATCCGGGCCGCGGGGGCGAGCGTACTGCTCATCGAGCAGAACGCCACGATGGCCCTCGCCGTCGCCGACCGCGGCTACGTGATCGAGCACGGCCGCATCGTCCACGAGGCCGCGGCCTCGGAGCTGCGAGCCGACACCGGCCTCCAGCGGCTGCTGCTCGGTCTGGGATCGGAGGACGTCGCATGACCACCCCTGCCGCACCACTGCTCGAGGTGCGCGACGTCGAGCTCCGGATCGGCGGCCTGCACATCCTCCGCGGGGTCACCTTCGACGTGCGCGAGAACGAGTTCTTCACCGTCATCGGTCCCAACGGCGCGGGGAAGACCTCCCTGCTGAACGTCCTCAGCCGCATCTACCACCCGACCGCCGGATCCGTCGTCTTCGACGGGCAGTCCCTGCTCGACGTGCGACGCACCGGTCTGGCCGACCTGGGCATCGCCCGCACCTTCCAGAATCTCGCGCTCTTCGAGCACATGGACGTCATGGACAACGTCGTTCTGGGCCGCCAGCGCCTGATGCGGTCCGGGGTGCTGACCGGCGCGGTGTGGTGGGGCCGCGCCCGCCGTGAGGAAGCGGAGGCTCGCCAGGCGTGCGAGCCGCTGATCGACCTGCTGGGGCTCGGCGACTTCCTGAACCGCCCGATCCGCGACCTTCCCTACGGCATCAAGAAGCGCATGGAGCTCGCCCGCGCCCTCGCCGTCGAGCCACGCCTGCTGCTGCTCGACGAGCCCGCCGCAGGGATGAACGACGAGGAGACGGACGAGCTCGCCGGCTGGATCCTCACCGCCAAGCGGGAACTGGATCTCACGATCGTCATGATCGAGCACGACATGGGCATGGTCACCCGCCTCGGCGACCGCTCGCTGGTCCTCGACTTCGGAACCGTCGTCACGATCGAATCGCCCCGCGCGGCGATCGCGGACCCGCGCGTCATCAGCGCCTACCTCGGAGATGAGAACGAGGAACCGGAAGATCCCACGGCGACCGGGAACATCGCGCTCAGCATCCCTCGCAGCAAGGACCGGAAGGAGAGGCGCGCATGACCGAGTTCCTCCAGACATTGACCTCCGGCATCGCGCTCGGATCGCTGTACGCCGTGCTCGCTCTCGGGTTCGTGATCGTGGCACGGGCATCCGGCATCCTGAACCTCGCGCAGGGCAGCTTCGTCGTCCTCGGCGCCTACCTCGCCTATGCGCTCATCCATCAGGCCGGCCTGCCGTTCTGGGCGGGTGTGGTCGTCGCGATGGCTGTCGTCGCACTGTTCGCCGTGCTCCTGGAGGCGTTCGTCCTGCACCGCGTCAGCGATCACTTCGCCGCGCTTCTGGTCACCTTCGGAGTGACGATCGCCGTCGCGCCCGTCGTGACGGGGATCTGGCCGGGCGACTCCCTGAACCTCGGCGATCCGTGGGCGCTGAGCGTGCTGCGGATCGGCGGCATCGGCATCACCGCACGTGATGCCACGCTCATCCCGATCACCGCGGTGCTCCTGCTCGGGTTCTTCCTGTTCTTTCGCTATACCCGCATCGGGCTCAGCCTGCGCGCGACCGCGATCGACAGCGAAGCCGCCATGGCACAGGGCGTCAGCACGCGGTTCGTCTACGGCATCTCCTGGGGAATCGCCGGAGCCCTCGGAGCCTTCGGCGGGGTCATGCTCTCGACCACCGTCGGCGGCGGCGTACGCCCGGGGCTCGAGGTGTACGCGTTCCTCGCCCTTCCGGTCATCATTCTCGGCGGGCTCGAATCGCCGCTCGGAGCGGTCGTGGGAGGCCTCATCATCGGTATCGTCCAGCAGTTCGCCGTCTCCCTCGTGCCACAGAGCTGGGGTTCGGGATTCTCCGAGGTCGTGCCGTATCTCGTCATGCTCGCGATCCTGCTCATCCGCCCCGCCGGATTGTTCGGCCGAAGAGAGGTGCGCCGCGCATGACCACCACGACACCCGGATCCGTCCTCGCACCGCGCACGCGGGCAGGCGCCCCACGACTCTTCGACACTCCGATGAGGAAGATCCTCGCGATCGTCTTCCTCGTCGCGATCGTCGCGATCCCGCTCAACGTCGCCGACAGTTACATCCTGACCGTGCTGACGACCGCGGCCATCGCCGCGATCGCCGCGACCGGACTGAACCTCCTCACCGGATATGCGGGGCAGATCTCCCTCGGGCACGCGTTCTTCGTCGGCGCCGGGGCGTTCTGCGGGCAGGTCCTCGGAGGCCAGCTCGGCCTGCCCTTCCTGCTCTGGCTCCCCCTGGCCGCGCTGTTCGCCGGCGCGCTCGGAGCGGTCGTCGCACCCTTCGCCCTCAGGCTCAAGGGTCCGTATCTGGCGATCGTCTCGCTCGGGCTCGTCTTCATCGGCATCTACGCGGCGCGGAACCTGCCCGCCCTCACCGGCGGCCTCAACGGCACCGTCGTGACGGCACCGGTATCGATCGGCCCGCTGGACTTCGCCGCACTCAGCGTCGGACCCTTCCTGCTCTCCCGCGAGCAGGGCATGTTCATCCTCTGCTGGCTGGTCCTCGCGCTCATCCTCCTGGCGACCGCCAACATCGTGCGCTCGCGGTCGGGCCGCGCCATGCAGGCGTTCCGGGACCACGACCTCGCCGCCGAGGTGCTCGGCGCGCGGCGGCTGCCGACGATGATGAACGCGTTCGTCGTCTCCTCCGCGTTGGGCGGCCTGTCCGGAGGACTGCTCGGCGTCGAGCTGCAGTACATCCGTCCCGAGAACTTCGGCCTGGACCTCTCGATCCAGTACGTCGCGATCGTGGTCATCGGAGGACTCGCGAGCATCTGGGGTCCGGTGCTGGGCGCTCTCTTCATCGGGCTGGTCCCCGTGATCGCGATCCGGCTCGCCGACGTCCTGCCCTTCATCTCGAAACCCGGCGAGCAGGGCGGCGTGAGCGTGTCCGGCTTCGGACTCATCGTCTACGGCGTCCTCATCGTCGTCTTCCTCCTCTTCCGGCGCGGCGGCCTGATCTCGTTCTTCCGCCGTCCGGAACGGCGACGCCCTGCGGCGTCGACCAAGACGCAGGCCGTGCCCGCGGCCTCGCCCCCCGAACCCGCACCAGGGATCACGACACATGAGAAAGGACACAGCCTGTGAGAAAGAGAACTCCCGGCGCCATCGGCATCGTCGCCGTTGCCGCGCTGCTACTCACGTCCTGCGCCGTTCAGACCGCTCAGAGCGGCGGTTCCACCACCGCCTCCACGACACTGGCAGCGGTGCCAGGTTTCAGCCTGTCCGACGGCGTCATCCACGTCGGCGAGATGACCGCGCTCAGCGGTCCGATCGCGCCCTCGGCGAATGAGCAGGTCGCCGGGCAGCAGGCGTACTACGACATCGTCAACGCGAAAGGCGGCATCGCCGGTAAGTACCCGGTGAAGGTCATCACCGCGGACAATCAGTACAACCCGCAGCTCGCCGTCCAGGAGTACCAGCGGATCAAGGACCAGGTCGTCATGCTGTCCGGCATCCTCGGCGACGCCTCGACCGAGGCCCTGCTGCCGATCCTGAAGCAGAACAAGGCCGTCGCCCTCCCCTCGACCCAGAGCTCGCGCTTCACCGCGCAGGAGAACCTGGGCATGACCTTCACGTCCTACCAGTCGAATGTGTGGAACGCGCTGTCCTACCTGTTCGAGAAGGGCAGGATCAGCAAGAGCTCCACCGTCTGCTCCATGGTCCAGGCGGACCAGTCGGGGCAGGCCCGCCAGGACGCGCTCGAGCACGCGGGCAAGAAGCTCGGCTTCACCGTGGGTCCGAAGACGGAGTTCGCGCCCACGGACACCGCGTTCACCGCGCAGATCCAGACGCTCAAGACCGCGAAGTGCGACCTCGTGGTCTTCGGCGGCGCCAACGGCAACGTGCCCAACGTCGTGGCGGCGGCGACCCAGCTCGACTACGCGCCGATCTGGGAGACCGAGTTCTTCTCGATCGCCCAGTCCTTCAAGGACACGGACATCGCGACCTACCTCAAGGACAACTTCGTGGTCACCGGCCTCGCCGGAGACCTCGACGACACCTCGATCGAGGGCATCAAGCTACTGACCGACAAGCTCGGGAAGACGCCGACGATGCAGAACGTCTACGGATTCATGCAGGCGATCACCGCGACGACGATCCTCGAGAAGGCCGTCCAACTCGGCGATCTGTCGGGTCCCGGCCTCATGAAGGCCATGGACGGGATCGAGAAGATCGAATACCTCGGCTTGAACGGCGACATGACCTACGGCCCGGTCGCGAAGCGTCTGCAGCCCGATACGTCATCGATCTTCTCGTACGATCCGACCGCGCCGGGCAGTCTCAAGGCGCTCACGGCCCAGTACGTGGCGCCGAAGGGGCGCGGCCCCGGGTTCTGAATCTCAGGCGAAGGGCCCGTCCGCGTTCACCGCGGGCGGGCCCTTCCTCGTGCGCCGGGAGGTCAGTCCATCGTGCGCAGGAGGGCGATCACCCCGTCGAGGTGAGCGCGGGTGGCCGCCTCAGCAGCGTCCGGATCCCCCGCGAGGACGGCATCGATGATCGCGGCGTGCTCCGGCGCCGAGGTCGCGGCGCGGCCCGGCAGGAATCCGAGACGGAACTGGTGCCGCGCTGACTGCGCCTGCAGCCGCTCCAGCAGCAGCGTCGCCGTCTCGTGGCCGCTCAATGAGCGCAGGAGCCGATCCAGATCCTGATTCAGGCGCGAGTATCCGATGAGGTCGCCCGTCGACACCGCGGTCTCGAGTGCGGCGCAAAGCGTGCGCAGTTTCTCGGCGCCGTCCTCCGTGAGATTCTCCGCGGCCTTCCTCGCACACAGCGACTCCAGTCCGACGCGCACCTCGACGATCTCGATCGCCTCGCCGATGCTGATCGCACGCACGCGTGCCCCGCGGTTCGGGAGCCGCTCGATCAGCCCTTCGCCCGCAAGGGTGAGCAGTGTCGTGCGCACCGACGCACGGGTCGCGCCGTACTGAGCGCTGAGGTCCGCCTCGACGAGACGCTGATGCGGCGCGAACTCCGCATTCAGGATCGCGTCTCGCAACTGCGCGGTCAGTTCGGGGCGCGCACCGGCGCCCCGCTCGGCTGCCGTCATGACTCCACGCTCCCGCCCGCGCCCGCCATGGCACACGGCGACCCGCTTCGCCCCGAAGACTATCGTTCGGGGCGAAGCGGGAACGGGCCGGGGTCAGCGTGTTCCGATGTCCTTGCGCCGACGACGCGCTGCCGTCAGGAGGAGCAGACCGGCCAGGATCCCGCCCGCGGCGATGAGCGATACGAGCAACGGTCCCTCGGATCCCGTCGCGGCGAGCCGGCCGGACGCGCCGGTATCGGCGGCAGAGCCGGTTGAACCGCCGGGTGCTGGCGTCGAGCTCGGCGTCGGCGAGTCGCTCGGGACGACGGTCGGCGAGGGGCTCGGGCCGGGACCTCCTGTGCCGCCCGGTTCCGTCGGCACGCCGGGTGCCTTGCGCGTAATCCGTCCCTCGATCACGGGCGCCACCGGACTGTGCGCCACGATGTAGTCGCTGAGCATCTCGGTCACGCCGGGGTACTCCGCGAGGACCGTTCCGCTGAGGGCGCTCGCCGCGCCGGTGGTCGTCACCACCGTGTAGCTCGCATCGGGCTCCAGCGGCTTCCCGCCCACCTTTACCTGATGCACCTTGGATGTCGCCCCGTCCGGATCCAGGACGACCGACAACCCGGTCACCTGAGCGAAGGATCCGGACGGCGTCGGGTAGCTCGCATAGAGCGTGTTCAGGAGGCGGAGCAGCTCGGAGCCGGCGAGGACCTTCTTCGTGACCGCGGTCGGGGCCCGGGACAGCGTGAGGACGTCTCCGCGGGTGATCGGTCCCGGCTCCTGGCGTCCGCCCACGTATCCCGCGGGAAGCAGCGTGATCTCCGCGCCCGTGGCTGCGGTGATCGCGTCCGCGAACATGTTCCCCAGCGCCGTCTCCTGCGTGCGGACGATGTCGCGGGTGCCTTCGAGCAGCACGGAGGTGCTGCCGATCGGCGCGGCGAAGTACGCCTCCGACACCGTCCGGAACGCCTCCACCGCGGCCTTGGTCTCCGCCTTCTCCGGGACGTTCGCCACCTCGCTGCGCGAGACCAGTCGCGCGGCCGCGCTCGTCACCTTCCCGTCCACGATGCCCAGGTCCACGACGCCCAGGTTGCGCCCGAACTCTCCTGTCTGCACGATCAGGGTGCCGTTCTGCAGCCGTCCCTGGGGCAGCGTGCTGTGACTGTGCCCGTCGATGATGACGTTCATGCCGGTGACCGCGTCGGCCACCTTCAGGCTCGTCATCGCGGGATCCTGATCGCCCAGATGCATGAGACCGATCACGAAGTCCACGCCCTGCGCGGTGACCTCGTCGACGAGTGCCTGGGTCGTGACGATCGCGTCCCGATAAGCCACGTCCTGCGACCCCATCGCCGCAGAGGCGGGCGCGGTGATCCCGATGACCCCCGCCTTCATGCCGTTCGGCAACGTGACGATCGCGTACCCCGGCAGCACCGCCTGCCCGGTCGCCGAGTAGACGATGTTGCCGGCCAGCATCGGGTGGTCGAGGCGCGACGCGAGCTCCCGGAGATAGGCCGAGCCATAGGAGAACTCGTGGTTGCCCGCGGTCATCGCGTCGATGCCCAGAGTGTTCACGATCGGCACGATGCTCGACCCGCGGTCGATCGCCGTGTACTTCGACCCGGAGAACGTGTCGCCCGCGTCCAGGAACAGAGTGTTCGGGTTGTCGGCCCTCAGTTGATCGACGTAGCCGCCGATCCTGGCATAGCCGATCTCGGTGGCGGTCTCGAAGACGTTGCCGTGCACGTCGTTCAGATGCGCGATCGACACGGTGCCGGTGAAACCGGACGCCGCGTACGCGGGGGGCGCGAGCGCGCCGCCCGCCCCCAGTCCGAGCAGGGCGGTGAGCCCGAGGACCAGGACTCCATGGATTCTTCTCGTACGCTTCATCGCGTTCTCTTCCCCAAGGAACGGATCCTCCTCGCTGAGGATCCGGGATGGTACGGACCGGGCCGCGGGATGCGGCCGGTCGCGGATTCGCTCGGACGCAGTCAGCGTTCGAGCACGACGGCGAGTCCCTGCCCGACGCCGATGCAGATCGCCGCGACGGCGACGCCGCCACCGCGACGGGCGAGCTCGTGCGCGGCGTGACCGATGATCCGCCCGCCCGAAGCGCCCAGCGGGTGCCCGATCGCGAGCGCCCCGCCGTGCCTGTTGACCTTCTCCGGATCCAGTTCCGGCCAGCCTTGGATGCACGCGAGCGTCTGCGAGGCGAAGGCCTCGTTGAGTTCGACCACGTCGACGTCGGCCCAGGTGCGGCCCGCCCTGGCGAGCGCCTTGTTCGCGGCTTCGATCGGCGCGATCGGGAAGTCGTCGGGGTCCACTCCGTGCGCGGCCCGCGCGGCGATCCGGGCCAGCGGCTCGGCGTCCAGGACTCCCTCCGCGCCGATGAGCACGGCGGAGGCTCCGTCGTTGATGGGCGAGGAGTTCCCCGCCGTGACCGAACCGTCCGCAGCGAAGAGCGCCTTCAATCCGGCGAGGCGCCGCACCGTGGTGTCATCGCGGATGCCCTCGTCCCGGCCCAGCTCCGCGCCGGGGACCTGGACGATCTCATCCGCGTAGACGCCCTCGGCCCACGCCGCAGCAGCGAGCCGATGCGAGCGCACGGCGAAGCCGTCCTGCTCCTCGCGCGAGATGCCGCGCTCGCGGGCGATCTTCTCGGCGGACGCACCGTTGGAGATCGTCCAGTGCGCGGGCAGACCAGGGTTGACCATCCGCCAGCCGATCGCCGTGTTCCACAGCGTCTGGTTGCCGACGGCCGGCCACGCCTTCGCCGACTTCTCCACGACGAACGGCGCGCGGCTCATCGACTCGACGCCACCGGCGAGCACGATGTCGGCGTCGCCGGCCTCGATGGCCCTCGACCCCTGCACCACGGCCTCCACCGACGATGCGCAGAGACGGTTGACCGTGGTCCCGGTGACCGACGTAGGAAACCCTGCGAGCAGCGCGGACATGCGCGCCACGTTCCGGTTGTCCTCGCCCGCCTGGTTCGCGTCGCCGAGGATCACATCGTCGATGTGGGCGGGGTCGAGCCCGGTGCGCTCCACGATCGCCCGCAGCACGACCGCGGCCAGATCATCCGGACGCACGCCCGACAGCGCTCCCCCGGCGCGGCCGAACGGCGTGCGGACAGCGTCGTAGACGAACGAGGCGGTCATCGCAGCACCAGCCCGGTGATCTCGGCGAGCTCCGCGATCGTGGCGCCGAACGTCTCGCGGACGACGAGGCCCTCCGCGGTCACGTCGAACACCGCGTGGTCCGTGTAGATGCGGGTCACGCATCCGACGCCCGTCAGCGGATAGGTGCACCGGGGCACGAGCTTCGACGCCCCGGAGCGCGTCAGCAGATCCGTCATCACATACACCTGCTTCGCGCCGATCGCGAGATCCATCGCGCCGCCGACGGCGGGGATGGCGTCCTCCGCGCCGGTCGACCAGTTCGCCAGGTCACCGGTCTCGGAGACCTGGAAGGCACCGAGCACACACACGTCGAGGTGACCGCCGCGCATCATGCCGAAGGAGTCCGCGTGATGGAAGTATGCGGCGCCCGGCAGCGCCGTGACGGGCTGCTTTCCCGCGTTGATGAGATCGGGATCGATGTTTCCCTCGACCGGGGCCGGACCCATGCCCAGCATCCCGTTCTCGGTGTGCAGTACGACCTCCCGCCCTTCGGGGAGGAAGTCCGCGACCAGGGTCGGCGCGCCGATCCCGAGGTTCACGTACGAGCCCTCGGGGATGTCCGACGCGATCCGCGCGGCCAGTTGCTCCCGGCTGATCCTGGTCACGAGGCCGCCCTGCCTTCCCGGTCGACGCCGCCGACGAAGACGCCGTCGTCGAGCCACGCCCGCTCCCCCACGGCCACCACCCGATCGACGAAGATGCCCGGGGTCACCACACCCTCGGGATCGAGAGCGCCGAGCGGCACGATCTCATCCACCTGTGCGATGGTGGTCGTCGCCGCCGCGGCCATCACCGGCCCGAAGTTGCGCGCGGTCCCGCGGTAGACGAGGTTGCCCCAGCGATCGCCCTTCCGTGCCGACACCAGGGCGTAGTCGGCCCGGATCGGGTGCTCGAGCACGTACTCGCGGCCGTCGATCACCCGGTGCTCCCGTCCGTCGGCCAGATGCGTGCCCACCCCCGTCGGCGAATAGAACGCCCCGATTCCGGCGCCCGCCGCGCGGATCCGCTCGGCGAGGTTGCCCTGAGGCACGAGTTCGAGCTCGATGCGCCCTGACCGGTACAGGCCGTCGAACACCCCCGAGTCGGACTGCCGCGGAAACGAGCAGACGATCCGCCGCACCCTGCCCGTGGCGAGCAGCGCCGCCAGGCCGGTGTCCCCGTTGCCTGCGTTGTTGTTCACGATCGTGAGGTCTCCCGCGCCCTGCTCGATGAGGGCGTCGATCAGCTCGACCGGCTGCCCCGCTCGCCCGAAGCCGCCGATCATCACCGTCGCGCCGTCCGGGATGCCGGCGACCGCCGCGGCCGCGTCCCGCACCGTCTTGTCGATCACGGCGCCTCCTCCGCGAGGACCCCTGCGGCTATCCGGAAGGCGGTGTTCGCCGCCGGCACGCCCGCATACACCGCCGACTGCAGGATGACCTCGCGGATCTCGGCGACGGTGAGCCCGTTGCGTCGCGCAGCGCGCACGTGCATCGCAAGCTCCTCGTCGTGGCCCAGGGCGATGAGGCTCGACAGCACGGCGATCGAGCGGGACCGGCGATCGAGCCCAGGCCGGGACCACACGTCGCCCCACGCGACCCGCGTGATGAAGTCCTGGAAGTCGGCGGTGAAGTCGGTCGTGCTCGCGATCGCACGCTCGACGTGCGCGTCCGAGAGCACCTCGCGCCTGACGGCCATGCCCTGCGCGCGGCGTTCCGCATCGGTCTGTCCGGTCATCTCGGGGTCCTCTCAGGGATAAGGAATCCGCCCAGCAGCCGGATCACTGCGGCCGGGTCGTCGACGGGCGCGAGGTGCGATGCGTCGGGGATCCCGACCGCGCGGCCCGCGCGCACGCCGTCTGCGACCTCGCGCGCCGAGGCCTCGGGCGTCACCGCGTCGTGCGCACCCCAGACCGCCAGGACCGGAGCGGCGATCTCGCCGAGACGTTGTCGCACGTCAAATGCGGCGAGGGCCTCGCACGCCAGGGCGTAGCTCTCGTCATCGGTGTTCTGCAGCGTGTGCAGGAGGCGGCCGACGAGGTCGCGATGCTCCGCGACCGAGCCGGGCGCGAACCAGCGCTGTGCGGATCCGACGACGAGCGAGGAGGTCGATTGGGCGCGCACCTGAGCCGCCCTGTCGCTCCATCCCTGCGGCGTACCGATCACGGCGCCGGAGCAGAGGATCGCGGCGCTGCCGATGAGCTGCGGGTGCCGCAGCAGGAGCTCGAGCCCCACGGCGCCGCCGAGGGAGACGCCCGCATAGTCGAACCGCCTCACCCCGAGGCTGTCGGCAAGGGCGAGGACGAGGGCATCCGCGAGGTCTGCGACAGAGAACGGCTCCAGCGCGGGCTCTGAGGCCCCGTGACCGGGCAGCTCCCATGTGATGACCCGATGGTCCTGGGCGAGAGCAGGCAGCACCGCTTCCCAGAGGATGCTCGTCGTCCCGAGAGACGGACCGAGGACGAGCAGCGGAGCGTCCTCGGGTCCGACCGCCGCCGACACCGCGACCTCGATCATCGGATGCCCTCGTCTCGGGCGGCGCGGACGGCCTCGTCGACGAGGGCACCGGAGCGCCCGGTGTACCGGGCCGGATCCAGCAGGTCGTCCACGTCCAGCTCCGCCGTCTCAGGCAGCGCGCGCAGCAGTTCAGCGAGTGGTTCGCCGGCCGCGGCCCGGTCGATCACCTCGGCGAACCGGGCGGCGCCGAGGCGGGGCTTCAGGACGAGGGCGAGGCGTTCCGACACGATCAGCCCGTCGCTGAGTGCGAGGTTCGCCCTGGCGCGCTCCGCATCGAAGGTCAAAGCGGCGCACAGGTCCCGTGTGCGCGCAGCCGCGCCGACGAGCAGTCGCAGCAGCTCCTGCAGCGCCGGCCACTCGGCGTGCCAGGCGCCGTCCGGGCGCTCGTCGCCGGCGAGGCCCGCAGCGAGATGGAGCTGCCCGATCAAGGCCGGGGCGCGCATCGCGGCCGACCGCACGAGCACGGCGTCGACCGGATTGCGCTTCTGGGGCATCGTGCTGGATCCGCCGCCGCGCGAGACGGACGCCTCCGCGATCTCGGGGCGGGTGAGGCTCACGACGTCCGACGCGAGGGCGCCCATCGCCGCGAGCGCCGCGCCGGCGGCGTGCGCGAGACCGAGGATCGGGTACCGGTCGGTGTGCCATGGCGCGGGCGGCGCTGCGAGGCCCGTGGCCGCCGCGAAGGCGGACGGCAGCCGCGTCGCGAGCTCGGATCCGAACAGCTCGACGAAGGACGCCTGGGTTCCCGCGGCTCCGCCGAGCTGCGCGGGCAGGGCCGCCGCAGTGTCGAGGAGCATGCGGCGGGCGCGCACGAGGGCGCGCAGCCGGCCGGCGATCCGCGCCCCGACCGTGATCGGGACAGCGTGTTGTCCGAGGGTCCGCGCGGCGGCCGGATCGTCACGATGCGTGAGCGCCAGCGCGACGAGGTCCGACGCCGCGGCGGCGACTTCCTCGACGGCCGCGCCGATGCCGTCCTTCGCGACGAGCATGAGCGCGGTGTCGAGGATGTCCTGACTCGTCGCGCCGCGATGGATCCAGCGCACAGCGTTCGCGTCGTCGGTGCGATGGCGCAGCTCCTCGACGAGGGGCACGACCGGGTTGCCGGTCTCCAGAGCCGACGACGCGAGCGATCGCACGTCAGGTCGGAACCCGGGCGCGACCTCCGCGGCGAGAGCGCGGGGCATGACGCCGAGCTCGGCGTAGGCCGCGAGTAGGCCCCGTTCCGCTCGCACGAGCGCGGAGGCGACGTGCGCGTCGCCGGCGATCCCCGCCCCGCCGTCAGGGCGCGCTTCGGCGGCGGAACCGGCGAGCACCGGATCCAGAAGGCCGAACACGCCCGACCGGAGCGCGCTGTCGGTCGCGTCGTCAGTAGGCAAGGAACACCGTCTCCCGATCCCCCTGCAGCCGGATGTCGTGGCGCAGGCTCCCGTCCGCCTCTCGGGTCGCGACGAGGGTCGCGCGCTCCTGCGTGGACAGCGACGCCAGGAACGGATCGCCCTCGGCATCGGGCAGGTAGATGCGGGTGTGCAGCTTGTCGGGCAGCCCTCGCGCGTAGATGATCGCCGCGAAGAAGGGCGCGCCGGGTCCCGATGGCCCCGGCTCGCGGGTCCAGAACTCGTAGCGGCCGTCATCCGTCGTGAAGGAGCGGCCGAATCCGGTGAAGGTGTGGTCGTCGCGGCGGAACGCACCGCGAGCGCGCGAGACCGTGCCGTCGGCGTCGGCTCCCCAGATCTCCACCATCGCGTCAGGGATGGGCGCGCCGGCCCCGTCGTACACCGTGCCCGAGAGCACGATCGAGCCCGGGCTGTGCGGGAAGACGACCTCGTGCATCCGGTCGTACTCGGTGCCGTAGGCGAAGAACGGCCCGACGGTCTGTCCCGCCGTGGGCTCGAGACTGGGCTTGAGGGTCGGGTCGAGAGTCACTGGTCCTCCTCCTGCTCGGACCACGTCGCATCGGGTCCGCCCACGACGATGTCCCAGCGGTAGCCCATCGAGAACTCCGGCACCGTCGCGTCGTGGTCGTACGCCGCGATCATCCGCTCTCGATCCGACGCGCGCCGGATCGAGTTGTAGATCGGGTCGAGGGCGAACAGCGGATCACCCGGGAAGTACATCTGGGTGACGATGCGCTGGGTGAAGGCGCGGCCGAACACCGAGAAGTGGATGTGCGCCGGGCGCCACGCGTTGACATGGTTCTTCCACGGATACGGACCCGGCTTGATGGTCGTGAAGAGGTACTCGCCGGCCTCGTTCGTGATCGCCCGACCCGCACCCGTGAAGTTCGGGTCGAGAGGCGCCGGATGCTGATCGCGCTGGTGGATGTAGCGCCCGGCGGAGTTCGCCTGCCAGACCTCGATCAGCTGGTTCGCGAGCGGCCGGCCCCACGAGTCCAGCAGCCGGCCCCGCACGGTGATGCGCTCCCCGAGCGGCTCCCCGATGTGCTGCAGAGTCAGGTCGGACTCGATCGCGGCCACGTCGCGCTGCCCGAAGGCGGGCGAGAGCAGTTCGATCGTCTCAGGATCGACGAGTTTCGGATTCTTCGTCGGGTGGCGGAGGATGCTCGACCGATACGGCGGGAAGTCGTGCATCGTGCGAGGCAGCGACTCGCCCGCCGCCTCGCGGCGCGTGTACTCGGCGTGCGCGGTCTGGATCTCGGCGGTGATCTCCGTCTGCGTGACCTGGTCGGGCGCGGCGAGCAGCGACTCGGGTGCCGCGGCGGTGTCGTACATCGTGGTCTCCTTCGACCTTTTGGGAACAGCAGAATCGTGCGTCGCGGCTGCGCTGCGTGGTCACGGATTCTCACCCAATGGGAATCGGCTCCGAGCAGTGGCATCCTGGATCCATGGCGAACTCCCCCTCCGGCGACTCGGTGACCGACCGGCTGCTGCGCGTGCTCGAGACGTTCACCCCGACGCGCACCGTGCAGACGGCCGCCGAGATCGGGCGGAGGGCAGGCCTGCCCACCTCCACGGCGCACCGCATGGTGGGCGAGCTCGTCGACGCGGGTCTCCTGGAGCGCGATGAGGATCGGCGAATCCGCATCGGCATGCGGCTGTGGGAACTCGCGACCCGCTCCTCGCACGCGCTGCGGCTGCGCCAGGCGGCGATGCCGTCGATGGAGCGCGTGCAGAGCCGGCTGCGCGAGCACACGCAGCTCGCGATCCTGGAGCAGGACGAGGCGCTTTTCCTGGAGCGCCTGTCCGGCCCGGAGTCCGGCGCGAACGTCACACGGATCGCCGGCCGTCTGCCCCTGCACGCCTCATCCTCCGGTCTCGTTCTTCTGGCGTTCGGCACGCGCGACCTGCAGGAGCGGATCCTCGCGGGACCGCTCGTCCCCGTCACAAGAGAGACCATCACGGAGGCGGGAGCGCTGCGCCGCGCGCTCGCCGACATCCGGCGCCTCGGGCACGTCGTCGCGCCCGGGTACATCGAGGACGTGTCGACCGGGGTCGCCGTGCCGATCCGCGATGAGACCGGTGCGGTGATCGCCGCCCTCTCCGCCGTGCTCCCCCGCGACGCGCAGACCGACATCGCGCTGTACGAGCTGCACGCTGCGGCCCGCGACATCGAGCGGTCACTCGGCTTCCGTCGCTGACCTCCAAATCCCGTTCAACGGGAACGGTCGGCACAGACCGCGGACCGGACCGGGTGAGCGACAAAGGCAGCCGAGCCGAGTGGGTCGCCCCAAGTTCCGAGTCGTCCCCACCAGCGCACGCCCTGGACTCCGCTCACGGGGACGACCCGAGGGTGGTTGCCCCGACATACCGAGTCGTCCCCACCAGCGCACGCTATGGGCTCCGCTCACGGGGACGACTCGGAGGGGGTGACCCGGGGGTGGGCACGGGGACGGCCCGGAGGGGGTGGGCGGATGCGGGAATGGGGCGCTCGGGCGCGCATGTGGACGACGCTGAGGTGCTCATACGAGCGACGGGAGAAAGTTCACGCGCGCTTTGTTGTCGCCGTCATCCGGGCGTGGTTGCATCGGTCCTCATGACAGATGAAACACATCTCCACCGCCACGCCGACGCCCCGCAGCCCCGCTGGTGCTCGTGCGCCGTCCCCGACGACGTCGAGCAGGAGCGCCGCTCAGGGCTGAGCCGGCGCGGATTCCTCACCGGCGTCTCCGCGGCGAGCGCCCTCGCCGCGGCGGGCTGGGTCGCCACCAGCTCGGATTCGGCGTCCGCAGCCGCGGGCGGTGTCGGCAAGTCCGTGACGATCACGATCATGGGATCCTCCGACATCCACTCGCACGCGGTCAACTGGGACTACTACAAGGACGCGGAGTACTCCGACAAGGCCGGCAACGTCGTCGGCCTTGCGCGCGTCTCGAGCGTCGTGAACCAGATCCGCGCCGACCGCGGACGCGACCGCACGCTGCTCTTCGACGCCGGCGACACGATCCAGGGCACCCCGCTCGGCTTCTACTACGCGACGGTGGATCCGATCACCAAGAGCGGCGCGATCCACCCGATGGCCGCGCAGATGAACGCGATCGGCTACGACGCCGTCGCCCTGGGCAATCACGAGTTCAACTACGGCCTCGACTTCCTCGACACCTGGATCTCCCAGATGAAGGCACCCGTGCTCGGTGCGAACGCCGTGCGGGCGGGGACCACCGTGCCCGCGTACACGCCGTACACGATCAAGACGCTGCACCCCAAGGGCGCCAAGCCGATCCGGGTCGGCGTGCTCGGCCTCACCAACCCGGGCATCGTGATCTGGGACAAGGCCAACGTGAGCGGCAAGCTCGAGGTGCTGGACATCGTCGAGACCGCGAAGCGCTGGGTGCCCGTGATCCGCGCCCAGGGCGTCGATCTGCTCGTCGTGAGCGTGCACTCCGGCGACAGCGGCACCTCGTCCTACGGCAGCGACCTGCCCAACGAGAATGCGGCGGGGATCCTCGCCGAGCAGGTCCCCGGGATCGACGCGATCCTGTTCGGGCATGCGCACAAGGACATCCCGCAGCGCTTCGTCGCCAACGCGACCACCGGGCAGCAGGTCGTGCTCAGCGAGCCGATGTGCTGGGGCCAGCGGCTCAGCGTGTTCGACATCGAACTGCAGCAGGTCAAGGGCCAGTGGACCGTCGTGTCGAAGAAGGCCACGAACGTCAACACGAACACGGTTCAGGACGATCCGGCCCTCGTCTCGCTCATCAAGGCGCAGCACGACGCCGTGGTCGCGTACGTCAACAAGCCGGTGGCGAACTCCACCGAGGAGCTGTCCGCCGCCGAGTCCTGCTGGAAGGACACCGCGATCCTCGACTACGTCAACAAGGTGCAGGTCGACACCGTGGCGCAGGCCATCGCCGGCACCGCGGAGGCGGCGCTGCCGATCGTGTCGATCGCGGCGCCCTTCAACCGGCAGGCGACGTTCCCGGCCGGAGAGGTGACGATCCGCGACGTCGCGGGGCTGTACATCTACGACAACACGCTCATGGCCTCGGTGCTCACCGGTGCGCAGATCAAGGACTACCTGGAGTACTCCGCGAAGTACTTCCAGCAGGTGGCCCCCGGCGCGCCGGTGGATCCGGCGAGCTGGACGAACGCGCTGAACACCCCGGACTACAACTACGACCAGTTCTCGGGTGTGACCTACGACGTCGACATCGCGCAGCCGCAGGGATCCCGGATCCAGAACTTCTCCTGGAACGGCGCCCCCGTCGACCCTGCGCAGAAGTTCGTGGTCGCGGTGAACAACTACCGTCAGTCCGGCGGCGGCGGCTTCCCGCACATCGCGACGGCGCCCGTCGTCTACAACGCGCAGGTCGCGATCCGCGAGGCCATCGTGGCGTACGCCTCGGCGGCGGGCACGATCGATCCGAAGGACTTCCACATCCTGAACTGGCAGCTCACGCGCGCGGGAGCCCCGGTCTTCTGATCACCCACCGACGCCCCTCCGTCCCGATCTCGGGGCGGAGGGGCGTCGTCGTTCCCGCACTACTTCACGGTCGGCGGCGCGGGGATCGCGTAGCCGGACGGGGCGATGTTCGCATCGAGCGACTTCTTCCACGCTCCGGAGGAGATGTACTCCTTGAGCGCCGCGCGGACCTTGTCGAGCCGGTCGTCCCCCTGCTTCAGGCCGACGCCGTAGTTCTCGTCGGTGAAGCCCTTGCCGATCACGCGCAGCACGCCTTTGTACTCGGGCTGCGTCGCGAAGCCGGCGAGGATGAGGTCGTCCGTCGACACCGCGTCGACCGTGCCGGCGGCGAGGTCACGGACGCACTCGGACCAGGACGGCACCTTCACGACGGTGATCTTGCCCCGGTAGTGCGAGGTCAGGTAGTCGATCGAAGTCGTCCCGGCGGCCGCGCACACCTTCTTCCCGTCCAGCGTCTCCGGCCCGGTGATCGTGTCGTCGTTGCGGCGGATGAGCAGATCCTGATGAGCGACGAAATACGGTCCCGCGAACGCGATCTCCTTCTCTCGCTCGGCCGTGATCGAGAACGTCGAGACGACGAGATCGACCTTTCCCGAGGTGAGCGCGCTCACCCGTTCGGACTGCTCGATGCGCTGCCAGGTGATGTTCTTCGTGGGCACGCCGAGCTTGCCCGCGACGTAGTTCGCGGTGTCGATGTCGAACCCCGCATAGCCCGCGTCGGTCTTGAGGCTCACACCGGGCAGGTCGTCTGCGATGCCGATCGTGAGCGTGCCGGATCCGGTGGYGCTGTTGTCTCCCGTGCTCTGCGGGGTCGCGGACGAACAGCCGGCGACGAGGACCGATGCGGCGACGAGGCCGATCGCGACAGTGCTGAGACGGCGCATGTCACCGGCCCCCTTCGCTCTTGTCGCCGGCGTCATCGGGCGGATTCTTGTCCGGCTCCTCGAGGTTGTCCCACTCGTGCATCTCGACCTCGACCGGCCCGATCTCGATGCCGTCGTCCTCTTCGTCCTCGTCCCGACGGTGCACGTCGAACTGCACCGTGCCGATGGCTGCGATCGACTCCGTGCGCGGGCCGGGTTCCCGCGGCGGATAACGCAGGCCCGTGTCCGTCCACTTGCTCAGCATGCGCCCGTCGGCGTGCGCCGACACCCGCCCCTTCACGATCAGCCAGCCGAGTTCGAAGATCACGAGGAGCACGGGGATCCCGACGACGACCACGACGAATCCGGTCTTGTGCCAGAAGTACGGCGACGCCTGCCATCCGGAGATCGCCATGCCGACGATCACGAACACGAGGAACGCGAGACCCAGATAACTCGTCCATGGAGTGCCGGGCGCGCGGAACGTGCTCGCCGGGAGCACCCCCCGGTCGCTGAGCTTTCGCAGGCGCAACTGGCAGATGAAGATCGTCCCCCAGGTGAACACCACGGCGATCGAAGCCGCCTCCAGCGCGATCTCGAACGCGTCGGGGCTCACCGCGTTCAGGATCGATCCGAACACATAGACGACGGCGGTCATCACGATGCCTGCCCACGGGACGCCCGACCCGCTCATCTTCAGCGTGAACCCTGGCGCCTGCTTGGCCATGCCGAGGCTGCGCAGCACCCGACCTGTCGTGTACAGCCCGGAGTTCAGCGACGACATCGCCGCGACGATGAGGATCGCCTGGATCACATTGGCCATCCAAGGGATGCCCATCCGGCCGAAAACGGTCACGAACGGGCTGATGCCCGGCGTGAACTCACTCGTCGGCAGGATGCACACGAGCAGGAGCAGCGCGCCGCAGTAGAACACGCCGATCCGCACGATGACGGCGTTGACGGCCTTGGGGACCTCTCGCTTGGGATCCTCCATCTCGCCCGCCGCGATACCGACCATCTCGATCGCGGCGTAGGCGAACACGACGCCCGACATCACGATGATCGGCCCGTACCAGGCGAAGCCGTTGCCACTCGGCCAGAAGCCGCCGGGGTTCGACCACAGGTTCTGGATCCCGGCCTTGTGTCCGCCGACGTCCATGCTGAACACCACGACGACGAGCCCGACCGCGATGAAGACGACGATCGCCGTCACCTTGAGCACCGACGCCCAGAACTCGAACTCGCCGAACGCCTTCGCGGAGAGCAGGTTGACCACCAGCACCACGGCGAGCGCGATCAGCACCGTGGCCCACGTGGGCATCTGCGGCCACCAGTACTGGACGTAGAGGCCGACGGCGCTGAGTTCGGCGATGCCGGTGAGCGCCCAGTTGGTCCAATACATCCACCCCGTGTAGTAGGCCGCCTTCTCACCGAAGAACTCGCGCATCCACGACACGAAGGCGCCGGAGGTGGTGCGGTACAGCACGAGCTCGCCGAGCGCCCGCATGAGGAAATAGGCGATCACGCCGACGAAGGCGTAACTGAGCACGAGGGCGGGCCCGTTGCTGTGCAACCGGGAGGCCGACCCGAGGAAGAGGCCGGTGCCGATCGCGCCCCCGATCGCGATCATCTGCACCTGACGACGGTTCAGGCTCTTCTTGTACCCGGCCTGTTCCGCATCGTGCTCTGCGCCGTGGTCCTCCGCGTGCGTGAGGTTCCTGGCATCGGTCTGCGACATGCGATCCCCCTGTCGTTCACCCGTGGTCACCGGTGGGGCGGGTCGCTGGACGGCTCGGAGCATCGGCGCTGGCGTGGTACTGAGGATGCCACGGTTTCTGGACCGAGGGCAATCGGTCCGCGGCGCGTTCCCGTTCCGGAACTCAGTCCTCCCGCTCGGCGATGTCCTTCACGCTGCGCACGACGCTGTCCCACATCGTCGTCGAATGCAGCGCAGCGGCCTCGTCGGGGTTGTTGTCCTGGCTCAGCGTCAGCTCGACCGGACCGTCTCCCGCGATCGTCCACGTGAGCGTGTGGTAGTTTTCCGGGACGTCCGGCTTCCCCGTGAGCGGGCTGAAGTGCGTGCAGACGAGACGCCGGCCCGGCTCGGCCTCGAGAATCACGCCCTTGTCCTCATAGGAGCGTCCCTGCCACTCCCCCTGCCAGCGGATCGGCCCGCCGACCGTCCAGTCCGTGACGACTGTCGTCCCGAACATGAACTCGCGGGCGGCTTCCGCATCGGTCAGCACTTCCCAGACGCGATCGGAGGACGCCTCGATCGTGATGCTCGCTGTGGCGACGTGGTCCTCTGGCATGTTCTGCTCCCGTTCGCTCGGCCCCCGCCCCATGATCCGCCGAAACTGTCGGCGCGTACAGAGCCGCTCGCGGACCCGGTCCCGCACCGTGTCGCGGTCGCACGGCAAGATGAGGTGCAGGGAACCGGACTCGGATCCCTTCCCGGCGAAAGGCTCCGCGCGTGGCAGGCGACAACATTCAGGACTGGGTACGGGCGCGTGCCGACGAGCTCCCCGGCGTCACGGTGGATCAGCCGTTCGGGCCCGACGTGGATGTCTACCGCGTGCGCGGACTGATGTTCATGGCGCTCTCTCCGTCGACGTCGACACGCGTGACGCTCAAGTCGGCTCCCGAGGACGCCGAGGCCCTGCGCGGCACGTATCCCGCGATCATCCCCGGCTATCACATGAACAAACGGCATTGGATCACGCTGTTGCCCGACGGCAGCCTCGAGCAGGGTCTCGTCGAGGAGCTCGTGACCGAGGCCTATCGCCTCGTGGTGGCGAAGCTGCCCAGGGCGCAGCGCCCTGTGGATCCGGAGATCTTCGGGCGGGTGTGATCCGCCGTCAGTCCGCTGTGACGACCACCTTGCCGACGGTGCGTCCCGCGGCCAGATGGGCGAGGGCTGCATCGGCCTCAGCGAGCGGCCACGTGCGCTCGATGACCGGAGCGATCCGGCCGTCCGCGGCGAGCGCGAGGAGTTCGCGGAGCACGTCGGGCTTGGCGGTCGCGGCCAGCGGACGCAGCGGGCGCCGGGAGAAGAGCGAGAGCGCGGCTGCGCGGGCGATGCGAGGAATCGGCCCGAGTACGCGCCCGCCCTCGCCCGCGATCAGGACGGCGGATCCGCCATCACGTACGAGCCGCCGCACAGCACGCAGCGGATGGTCTCCCGCGATGTCCACGACGACGTCGAAGCCGCCTTCGGGCAGATCGGCGAGCGACACGGTCTTTCGGTCGTAGGTGGTCGATGCCCCGAGCGACGCGACGAGCGCGCGGTTGCCCTCGGAGCACATCGCGTGCACCTCCGCGTCACGCAGTGCGGCGAGCTGGACCGCGAACGTGCCGACGCCGCCGGACGCGCCGAGCACGAGCACGCGATCGCCCGCTGCCACGACGGCCCATTCGAACGCCTGCCATGCGGTGCCGCCGGCGATCGGCAATGCCGCGGCCGCCACGGGGTCGACCTCGGCAGGCCGTCGAACGAACCGCGCCGCCGGAGCGATCGCGTACTCGGCGAGTCCGCCGCCGCCGGGGAGCTCCCCCACCACCTCGTCGCCCTCAGCGATCCCCCAGGCGTCGGGACCGACGGCGACGACGGTGCCCGCCACGTCCAGACCTCGGACCGGCTGCTTCGGGCGCGACCAGCCGAACGCGCTGCGCAACAGCAGCGGCTCGCCGGTCATGATGTGCCGGTCCGCGGCGTTCAGCCCGGTCGCCCGCACGCGCAGCAGGACCTCGCCGCGCTGCGGCCGGGGGATGTCGATACGAGTCCGTGCGACCTCTCCCACGCCTCCGTAACGCGACTGGGTCCATGCATCCATGTCGTTCATTTCATGCCTCCGGGTATTGGAACACGTCGTCGAGGGCGACCTCGAAGACACGGGCGAGCTGGAATGCGAGTTCGAGGGTCGGCGAGTACCGGCCCGCCTCGATCGCGATGAGAGTCTGGCGCGTCACGCCGACGCGGGAGGCGAGTTCGGCCTGGGTGAGACCGCGGGCGTCGCGCAGCACGCGGATCGAGTTCGTGACCCTGGTCGGCTTGACCATCACAACCCCCGCCGATAGGCGACAAGCCGTGCGATGCCGCCGACGATCGCGGCCACCGCGAAGCCGAAGAACATCGTCTGGGCGACCCAGAACCAGTCGGCTCTGACGGCGCACAGGATGAGCACTCCGACGCCTGCGATCGTGAGGAAGGCCTGCTCGACGCGCGCACCCATCCGCGCGATGTCGCGGTCGCGGACATCGCTCTTCCCGACGCCGTCCGGCTCGCGCATCCCCGCGACGATGCCCCACAGGATGCTGATGACGATCGTGACCGCGATGCTGACCCCGATCGTCCACAGCATGATCGGCGCCCAGTCGACAGCGGTCAGCGGGCCGCTGCCCGCCTGGCGGAGCACGGTCACGATGTACACGGCCATGGCGATGACCGTGACGATGAGGCCTGCCCAGACGTTGCGCTCCTCGTAGACCATGAACCGCTCCTTATGTCAAAGATTCTTTACACGTGATCGTACGGAGGCGCGATCGAGAATGTCAAGAATCTTTTACAGCAGAGTCGGAGAGAGCTGCCGCTCGCCACCGCCGCGCCAGCTTTCGAACCACTGGCGAAAAGTTCTCGGGGGATTCTCCGTCACGATCCGGATGGGTCGCGGTCTCTCTGTGCATCGGCATACGAAACCCGAGAAGTGAGTGCACGTGAACCAAGAGAACCGGACCGGACGACCGCGATCGCGGAGCGATCTGCGGCGCGCCCGCCTCCGCCGACGGCGGCAGACGGCGGCCGCCGTGTTCGGAGTCCTGCTGCTCGTGGGCGGAGTGTTCGCCATCGTCGGCAGCACGAGAGCGTCGGCCGTGACCTCCGACCCGGCCGCGCAGCCCGCTGCGACGTCCACCCCGGATCCGAGCACGTCGGCGCCCACCCCTGCACCGGCCCCGACGCCGAGCCCCGCACCCGCGCCGAGCCCCTCGCTCACCCCCGCGCCGAGCCCGTCACCCACATCGACGCCGACCCCCTCACCGTCGGTCAAGACCACGGCCCCGATCGTGAGCCCGCTGTCCCGCGCCGCGCCCCTGGCGCTGGCTGCCGCCACCGCTCCCGCATTCGGGTGCGGATCGAGCTACGTCTACTCCGTGACGAGCCCGGGCGGCATCTTCCAGACGAATGCCACGACGGGAGCATCGACGGCGAACGGCGCGTTCACCGTGCCCTCGGGCGATATCGTCAACGCCCTCGCCCTCGGCAAGGCCGGCAACTACATCTGGGCGCTGGATCGGACCGCGGGCACGATCCTGCGGTACGACGCGTCGACGGGGCAGACCACGACGTACGGCACCAACGTCACCGGATCGCTTCTCAACGTGATCGCGGGCGCGATCGATCCGCTGACCGGGATCTACTACTACGTCTGGGTACCGGACACCCCGACCGGCGTCTGGTACTTCTACGGGTTCAACACGACCACCAACACTCCGATCGGGTACATGGGCTCGATCAGCGGGATGGGCTCGTCCGCGAACGGCGACATCGCTTTCGACGCGGCCGGCAACCTCTACATCGTCTCCAACGCGAGCGACACCGCGTCGGGGATCGTCTCCCGGGTGAACGGCCCGCTGCCGACGACCCAGGGGAACGTCGCGCTGACCGCGACCACGATCACGAATTCGCTCCCGGCCAACGCCGGGCAGTACAACTCCGTCGCGTTCGGCCCCAACGGCAACCTGGTAATCGGCTCCGCCCTGTCCTCCGGCGCATCGTCGACCATCAAGCAGGTCGATCCGGCCACCGGCGCCCCGCTCTCCTCTTCTGCGGGGCCGATCGCCTGGGTCGATATGGCGAGCTGCATCTACCCGAACACGATGGTCCTGCAGAAGAACCTCCCGCAGGGGCGCTACGGGTCCGGCGACCAGTTCACGCTCACGATCGGCAACGTCACCAGCTCCGCGAACACGGCGACGACCACGGGCAGTACGACCGGGATCCAGAGCGCCATCGTCGGTCCGCTGCTCGGGCGGAGCGGCCAGACCTACACGATCTCGGAGACCGCGGCATCCGGCAGCCTCAGCAACTACACGAGCACGTGGTCGTGCGTCGATCAGGCCAATGCCAATGTCGTGGTCGCATCGGGCAGCGGTACGAACGGTAGCTTCACGATGCCGAACAACATCGCCGGCGGGGCGAAGGTCGTGTGCACGATCACGAACACGGCTCTGCCCTCGACCGCGACGGTCACGCTCAGCAAGCAGGTCACCGACGTCAACGGCAACAACCCCACCGCCGCCCAGGGGTGGACGCTCGGCGCCACCACGACCGCGACCACGGGCACGGTGACGGCGTCCCCGACGGGGACGACAGCCGTGACCGCCGCCGGCGGATCGACGGCGCCGTGGACCTTGACCTTCGGATCCGCCGCGTCGCGCGCGACGGTCGCGGTCTCGGAGACGCAGCAGACCGGCTACACGTTCAAGTCGGGGACCTGCACGGTCACGCCCTCGACCGGCAGCCCGACGACCTACACGCTCACCAGCGCCGCGTCCTTCCCGCTCACGAACATCGCCGGTGGCGCGAACGTCGCCTGCACGTACGTCAACCAGCCCACGGCCGGGACCATCTCCTGGCAGAAGGTCGATGCCGCGTCGACGTCGCACTACCTCGCGGGGTCGGAATGGACGCTTCGTGGCCCCGGAGCATCGGGACCGACGATCACCGTGAAGGACTGCACCGCGACACCGTGCACGGGCACGAACGACACCGACGCGCGAGCCGGCTACATCACCGTCGGGGGCCTGGCGTGGGGTGCGTACACCCTCACGGAGACGAGGGCGCCCGCAGGCTACGTGCTCGACACGACTCCTCGCACGGCGACGATCGGCGCGAGTTCTCTGACGGTGGCCCTCGGCGCGATCAAGAACATTCAGCAGACCGTGCCCGCGATCCCGCTGACCGGCGGGATCGGCGCGGACGCCTATCTGATCGCGGGAGTCCTGTTCGCCGCGCTCGCCCTCGCCCTCGCGTCGCTGCACTTCTGGCGACGCCATCGAGGACGAACCCTCTAGCCCGTCCGGGTCTCGCCCGAGTCCCGGACCCCAACGTCACGCCGCGCCGCGTCGTGATCCACCAGAAAGAAAGAGACAGATGATGTCTAACTCACCAATGTCAGCGGTGCGGACGCGCCGGGTGATGGTCGCGGCGACTGCGCTGTCGCTCGGCCTGCTCACCGCGGGGCTTTCGGCCACGGCCGCCAGCGCGGCCCCTGTGCCCGGCCCCGTCACCAACCAGACCGGGTCGCTGACCATCCACAAGTACGCCTACCCGGCCAACGGTTCCCAGAACCCGTCCGGCACCGGAACGAACCCGACGACGTCGCCGATCGACGGCGTGACGTTCCAGGTGTGTGCGATCAACAACGTCACGTCCCTCACCGACACGTCCAACCTCGGCTGGACGCAGGTCAAGAACCTGCAGAACGTCGCGGGCGCGCAGACGGCGACCGCCCTCACGGGCACCACGGCCGGAGTCGACACCACCACGAACTTCCCGCTCGGCACCTGCACCAACGTGACCACTGCGGGTGGCGGCATCGCGACGGCCTCGGGCCTCGCGGTCGGCGCCTACCTCGTTCGCGAGATCAGCGCGCCGGCGAGCGTCATCACGATGTCGTCGCCGTTCGTCGTGACCGTGCCGACCCCCGCCGACTCGACCGCGGGCGCCGCGAACACGGGCCTGTGGGAGTACAACGTGAACGTCTACCCGAAGAACGCCACGGGCACCTCGCCGCAGAAGACGGTCGGCGACCAGAGCTCCAACGGGTACACCCTCGGCTCGCAGGTCGACTTCACGGTCTCCCAGCTGATCCCGTCGCTGCCGACCGGGCAGGCCTACACGAAGCTCATCGTCTCCGATGCGCTTGACCCGAAGCTGACCCCGAACACCAGCTACGTGCCCGTCGTGAAGATCGGCGCGACGACCCTGGCCAACCCCGGCGACTACACCTTCACCTGGTCGGGTCAGACGCTCACCGTGACCCTCACCGCATCGGGTCTCGCCAAGCTCACCGCCGGTCAGACCATCTCTGTCGGCTTCCGCGCTACGGTCAACGCCGTCGGCGCGATCGACAACACCGCGACGGTGAACCTGAACGACCTGAAGCTGGACGGCAACACGAGCCCGACGCCGACGAACACGGTCACCACCCGCTGGGGCAACGTTCTCGGAACCAAGACCGACGCAGGCAACCCGACGCACACGCTCGTCGGAGCCACGTTCACCGTCTATGAGACCACCACGACGACGGGCACCTGCGCCGTCCCCGCGGGCGGCGTCACCGGTCTCACTCAGGTCACCCAGCCGAACTCGACCAGCCCCCTGGTCGTGACCTCGAACGCGAGCGGATCGATCGCCATCGCCGGGCTCTGGGTCGGTGACACGACCACCGCGGCCAACGACGTGACCAACCGTTGCTACATCCTCCAGGAGACCGCAGCGCCGGCCGGCTACGTGCTTCCGGCAGGCAACGCGGCACTGACCGCGGTCAACGTGCAGTCCGGATCCACCGTGACCACGCCGACCTTCACCGTCACCAACAACCAGCAGCTGGTCCCCGGCCTGCCGCTGACCGGTGCCGACGGACAGATCATCCTCACGACCGCGGGCATCGCGCTCCTGCTCGTCGCCGCCGGCGGTGTACTCCTGGTCATCCGCCGCCGCGCACACGCGGAGAGCTGAGCTCCCGCGCCCCAGCCGGGTGGGGGGCCGCCGCTCCAGATCGGTCGGCTCCCACTCCGAACGCGGGGGGACAGTTTCCCATTTTCCCTGTCCACCCGCTCCTCCCATAGGCGGGTGGTCGCGACTCCCAGACAAGCGACCACCCGCCTCTTCTGCATCGATAGGACGCCGTGAACCTCGACGATGTGCAGCCGCTCCGCAGAGAGCGCCACCGTACGCGCCGGGTACGACGCTGGAAGCCGAATGGCCTGCTGATCGTCACCACGCTCGTCGCCGTCATCGGCACCACGACACTGATCTACTCCAGCGCGGCGAGCTGGGTGTCGACGCTCAACCAGTCACAGGTCGTGAAGGGCTATCAGCTCTCCGTCGAGCACACCGAACCCAGCGCCGCGGAACAGCTCGCGGCCGCCGACTCGTACAACGCGACACTCGCGTCCGGCGTGGAGATCGAGGCGAACACCCGCAAGCCCATCGGCGCGGGCACCTCGACCGGGAGCGTTCCAAGCTACGCAAGCCTGCTGAGCACCCCGACGGGCATCATGTCCCGGATCCAGATCCCCAAGATCGGCGTGGATCTGCCCGTCTATCACGGCACGAGCGACGCCACCCTGCTCCGCGGCGCGGGGCATCTCGAGGGCACTTCGCTCCCGGTCGGCGGCAAGGGGACACTGTCCGTTATCACCGGCCACAGGGGTCTGGCCGAAGCGACCATGTTCACCGATCTCGACCGGATCCAGCCCGGCGACACCTTCACCGTCACCACCTTCGGCCGCGTGCTCACCTACCGGGTCTTCGACACCCGGGTCGTCGAGCCATCCGACACCGCATCACTGCACCCGCAGCAGGACCGCGACCTCGTCACGCTCATCACGTGCACGCCGCTCGGCATCAACTCCCACCGCATCCTCGTCACCGGTGAACGGGTCCACCCCACACCGGATGCGGCCGTCAAGGCGGCTCAGGCCCCGCCCGTCACGGTGCCCTTCCCGTGGTGGCTCGTCTTCTACGTCGCCGGACTCGCCCTGATCGGGCTCTATCTGTGGTGGGGCGGCCGCGTGCGCGGCGTTCGACGACAGCCGGATCGGCGCCCACATTTCGCCACGGCCGCGCGCTGACAGAGGTCACGGCAGCGGGGCGAACCTGCGCAACGGCAGTCCGTCGCTCACGGGACGGCGAGCGTGGCGGTGAGTCCGTATCGACCCGCATCGGCGTAGCGGACGTCGACGGTGATCGCGGTCCCGGCGCCCCTCGGCACGGTGAGCTGACCCGTGGTGTCGAGCACGCCGGGCGTCCATGCTCCGCCATCGGTGCGCAGTTCGACGCCCGCGCCCGCGTCACCCGCGACGACAACGTTGTTCGAGGCGGGCGCAAGGGAGAGAACGGGGGCGTGCAGCGGCGCGTCGACGCTGAGGGGCGCTGACGTCTCCCCCGCCGTGGCCTGCGTGATCGTGACGGTGTTGTCGCCGGCGACGAGCCCGTCGACGATGGTCATCGTCCAGTCCCCCTGCGGATCCACCGACCCGGTCGTGTCCGCGGATCCGACGGTGGCGTGCACCGTCGCACCAGGGGTGCCCGTCCCCGTCAGGAGCGGGAAGAGCCGCCCACCACCGTCGATCGACGTCACCGCGACGTCGGACGGCGTGCGACCGACGGTGACCGGCACCGATGCCGGCTGACTGAACTGGAGCCCACGGGACGCGACCACGGAGAGCGTGTACTGCCCGTCGGGGACGCCGGTGATCTTCATCGGCGTGGTCCACATCCCGGAGGGGTTCGCGGAGTCGGCGGCCTGGGCGACGATCTGCCCCGCGGCGGCGACGAGTTGCACGGTGATCGCGACGTTCGCGTCCGAGCTTCCGTGCACGAGGAGCAGATCCGACTTCACCGTGCCCTTGCGCGGTGAGACGATCACCGGCACCGCGAGCGCCGCAGCCGATGGCGGGACGATCGCCGGTGCCGCCGGCACGCTGGCCGACAGCGGAGCAGGCGCTACGGGCGCGCTGGCCGATGACGACGACGCACCTGCGCCGGCCGCTCGCGCCGCGCTGACGGGACCGGCGGGCAGAGCCGGAACGGGGGGCTCGGGCGATGGCGCCACGGCCGGAGGCGCTGTGAGCGTCGGGGCTCCCGCCGCCGGTCCGACCGGGATCGATGCGACCTTACCCGGCCGAGGTGCCGGCGGAACAGCCGTCTGGCCGCTCATGGCGATGGCCGGGGGCTCGGCTTCCGGAGCGAGAGCCCCGACGAGGGTGACCGCCATCGACGCCGCGACCGCACCGGCCAGGACGAGGGCCGAGACCTTGAGTGCGATACCCGTGGACGTGGACGCGATCGGGGCAGACGGAGAGAGCACAGTCCCGCCGGACAGCACTCCCTCCGCCGCAGAGGCGGATGCCCCGCCGGAGGTCGCCATCCACGCCGTGTAGGCGGCGGCTCCCCCGACACCGGCGGCGAGCGGGAGGAGGACGAAGCCGATGTGCCGATTGGCGTCGTCGGCTTCCTCCGCGACGATCGGGCACGTGGGGCAGGTCTCGAGGTGCACGTCGACGCGGCGCTGGTTCGGCTTCGTCAGTCTCTTCCGGAAGCTCGCACCGAGGTGCTCGATCGTCCACCTGCAATCGGACTCTGCCGGCAGCGACGCGAGATGCACCTGGATCCAGGATGCGCGCAGCGCTTCCCGCGCCCGGTACGCCAGAGCAGCCACGGCGTTCGGGCTCATGCCCATCAGCGGAGCCACATCGCGGGGCGGCATCCCCTCCACCTCGGTGTACCACAGGACTTCCTGCCACTGCGAGGGGAGCGTGCGGAACGCCTGTGCCGCCAGCGACCCGTTGAGCGCGGTCAGCTGATTCTCCTCGGTGAACCGGACGTCCGGGATGCTCTCCGCGTACTCCATCGGTATCTCGCGGGATCCTCGCCCCCAGCTGGAAGCGGTGTTCCGGATCGCGGTGAAGAGGTAGGGGCGGAAACCGGCGGTCGGGCCGCCGCCCCGGGAGATCGTGGTGAAGATCTTCGTGAAGGCCTCCGACACCAGATCATCGGGATCGAAGGTCCCTGTGAACGCGCGCGCGACGGCGAGGCCGGCACGGTAGTGCCGGCCCCAGAGCTCCGCGTACGCGGCACCATCCCCTCCTCGCGTGCGGTCGACGAGTTCGGTGTCGGACAAGGCATCAACGGACTTCGTCAAGTCCTGCAGGCGTGACACGGTGTAGCGCTCCAGATGTGTTCCCCAGGGTGCGGAGCTCTCCCATTGAGCTCCTGCTAATAGAGAGACGCGCGGATGACCTTTCTATGACGCAAAAGTCATCTTGGGTTCCCTGGTTTGGGCGCAACTCCGCGTTTTGGGGCGCGCCCCGACCTCGGAACACGTTGAGGCACGCCCCAAAACAACGGAGTGCGCCCCGAAACGACACGACGCGCCGACGAGTGGAGCGGACCGAGCCGCGCCGTCCGTGGCGCGGTCGCTACCCCGCGACCCGCAGATCCCGCATCAGGGCGGCGGTGTACGCCTCGAAGTCCGCGACCAGGTCGATGCGCTCGGGATCCAGCAGCCATTGGGTCTGCAGGCCGTCCATGACCGCGATGATCTGCCGTGCGATCTGGTCGGGATCGATGTCCGCGCGATACTCGCCCGACTCGATGCCGCCGCGCACACTGGACGCCATCGTCGCACCGACAGTGCGGTAGCGCTCGCGCGCCCACTCGGCCGCCGGATGATCCACCGTCACCGACTCGCCGATCACGACAGCGAACAGCCGTGCCAGGTCGGGCACCGTGACGTTGAGTTCGAGCAGGCGCCGGTTGTATTCGAGATCCGCCTTCCCGACGGGCCGGCCGGCCGCCTCCCAGTTGCGATCCGATACGCGGTCGCGGTCGCGCAGGATCTCGACGAGGAGCTCGTCCTTCGATCGGAAGTGATGACGCAGACCGGCCTCGGAGATCCCTGCCCGCTCTGCGATGCGCGTCATGGTCGAGCCGCGGTACCCGTGCTCGGCGAACTCGCCCAGCGCTGCGCCCTGAATTCTGGCGCGCGTGCGCTGGCCGACGGGATAGCCGTGCGCCCGCGTCTCCGGGGAGGCCTGGACTTCTTCTGCGGGCATGACAGCGAGTCTAGGCGAGCCCATAATCTCGTTTCGGTAACAAACCACGATGCTTCACGGTTTTTACGTCTACGCTCGTAGCGAACCTGAGCTGAGGGGGCACTGGTGCCCGGAACTCCCCTGACCAAGACCAAGACCGCGAGTCCGCGAGCGACGCGCACTCCCCTGAGTTACGACGCCTGGATCGACGAGAAGACGCTCCGCGAGGTCTACCTCGTCCCGAGGCTCTCCCTGGACACCGCGCTCCCCCGCTCTTGATCTCCACCCACCCGAAAGGTGAACCCATGGCTCTCAACGACGAAGCCTCCACTCCGACCCTCACGCCCGAGATCCCCGCCGCACCGTCCCGTCCACGACTGGGCACGCTCGCGATCACCCTTCCGACGACCATGATCGTCCTGTTCATGGTGTGGACAGCGGTGCCGAGCATCCTCCTCCCGGTGCAGGTGCAAGCACTCACCGGATCCACGGACGCTGGAGCGCTCGCGATCGCGAGCGTGCTGGGCACCGTGGCCGCCGCGATCGCGAATCCGGTCTTCGGCCACCTCTCCGATCGCACCCGCTCGCGATTCGGTCGACGCACGCCGTGGATCGTGGTCGGTGCGGTCAGCGGCGCAGCCGTGCTGCTGCTGCAGATCGCGGCGCCGTCGATCGCCGTGCTCGGATTATGCTGGGCCTCGACCTGCCTCACGCTCAACGCATTCCAGGCCGCGTTCATGGCCGTCGTCCCCGACCAGGTGCCGACGGCGCGCATCGGCCTCGCGTCGTCGCTCATCGGCACTGGACTCAACGCGGGCGTTCTCGTCGGGTCGCTCATGTTCGTCGTGTTCCCCGGACTCGCCGGTTCTGGCGGCTATGCCCTCCTGGCGATCCTCATCGTCGCGGTTGCGGTGCTGTTCGTCGTGGTCAGCCCCGACACCGATTCCCGGGCGTTGCCCCGTGAGCCCTTCCGCCTCCGCGACTTCTTCGCGATGTTCTGGGTCAGCCCGCGCCGCTACCCGGACTTCGCCTGGGTCTTCATCGCGCGGGTGCTGCTCATGCTCGGCTATTTCCTCCTCTTCGCGTTCCTCATGTTCGCCCTGCAGGACTACGTCGGGCTCGCGCAGGACCAGGCTGTGCCGCAGGCCGCTCTGCTCTTCGCGATCAACGGCGCCGCATCCGTGGTCGGGTCGATCCTCGCCGCCCCGATCGCGGATCGCACCGGGCGCCTCAAGGTCTTCGTGCTGATCGCCGGCGCCGGTCTCGCGGTCTCGCTCGTGATTCCGCTCGTGCAGGCCAGCATGTTCGCGATGTACGTCTTCGCGGTGGTGAATGGCATCGCGTTCGGCATCTACATGTCCGTCGACACCGCCCTCGTGAACCGTGTCCTGCCCAACCCGGAGAGCGCGGCCAAGGACCTCGGGATCATGAACCTGGGGATGGTGATCCCGCAGGTGCTCTCCGCCTCGATCGGCGCGATCGTGGTCACCCTCGTCGGCTACGCGGGCCTGTTCGCGATCGCTGCGGTGATCGCGGTGATCGGCGCCCTCGCGATCCTCCCGGTGCGCAAGGTGGTGTGAGGCGAGGCCCACCGCCGTGATCGCAGGACGCGCATTTCTCTCGCAAGACAATCGTCTGCACAAATCACAATTCGTCTCATCCTCGCCGACTTTCGTACAATCCCGTCGCACATCCTGGGGATCTCGCCTCCGGCTCGCAGAGAAGCCGAAATCGACATAAGAGACCTATTCGCATATATGACGAGAGAAAATCGTATGACAGCCGGGATCTCGTTGAACTCATGCTATTCCTGATCGATGCATGTCAAGGATCTGGGGGGCCATGAACAAGAAGATCGGTGCGGACATCTTCGTCGACGAGCAGCGTCTGCGTTCTTTGGGGTGGAAGTCCCTCGATCGCCGCTTTCCCCGCATCGTCGCGCACTCCGCGACGTCGCAGAAGTGGGCGGCGAGTCGCATCTGGTCTTCGGCATCTCGGCTGACGAGCACGACAGCACCCCGGCGACGAGCCGCCCGCATCGTCATCGGCATCGAAGGGACCGGACGTGTGGCGGTCCGCGACCGCTCGTACGACCTGCCGCCCATGCACATCGTCGTGGTCCGCGCCGACTCGCCGGTCGTCATCTCGTGCGAGAAAAGCTGGGCGCGCTTCTACTGGGAGTTCGATGACCTGGAGCGCGGAGACAGGCTGCTGCTGCATGCTCTGCACGGCCCGCGTCGGCTTCCCGACCTGTACTGGAACCTCATCGCGGCGACGACGAACACCGTGGTGACCCGGGCGGGGAAGAGCGACATCCGCTTCGACGATCCGTTCCTCCACGAGTCCGTGCTCACGCTGTTCTCCGCCGCGATCGTGAACTCCCTTGCCGTGGAGGCGCTGCGCAGTGACGACCTCTCCCGCCGATTCCTCGAGGCGATTCAGCTGATCGAAGCCCGTCACTCCGATCGGGCACTCAATGTGGCACAGCTCGCGCGCCTGCTGGACGTCTCCATCCCCCACCTGCATCGGATCTTCGCCGCGCAAGACACCACGCCAGGGCGGGAGATCGAACGCCAGCGCGTGCTCTCGGCACAGGCCCTGATCACCTCGCGCCAGCGGAACGGACGGCACTCTGTCGAGGCGGTCGCACGGCTCGCCGGCTTCACGTCGACGCGCCGCATGCGGGACGCGCTGCAGCGGTATGAAGTGGACAACGCCACGTCCCTGGGCGCATAGCGCGGACCGAGCCTCCGTCTGAGCCGGTAGAGCCCGGGCGGGGCGGCGCGCTCGGGCCTTAAGCTGCCACCCCACCCGGACCCGCCGGAACCCGGCGAAGCCCCGGACTCCCATAGTCCGGGGCCACGGACGCTCGAAGATCGCTGACCTTTCGAGCGTCCGCCCCCATGCCGGTGATTCGTGCCGGAACCCGTACTCGAATCACCGGCACCACAAAGGAATAGCACAACGCGGGTCACTCCCGTCGCATACTCGACGACTTCCTCTCGCACTTTTGGCGAATTGCTCTCTGATTTCGGTTTCACCGCGGGTTCGCAACATTCCAGACGATGGAATGGGCCAAATGCATTCTCGTCCCGCGGCAAAAGCCGGCGGGCCGATACGACATTGCACGAAGGGGAATCAATGGACGAGTGGAACACCAGCGAGCCGCAGAAGAGCTCAGCATCCGATCCGGGGGGATCGTCGAGCCGCCTCATCCGGCGTCGGGCGATCGTGAAGGGCGCAGCCTGGTCCCTCCCCGTTCTGGCCGCCGCCGTCGCGGTGCCGGTAACCACCGCATCCACCGTGCCCGCCTGCGCAACGCAGAAGACCTTCTTCACGCTCCCGAACTCGCCGAGCGCAGCGGGGATCACGACGGCGTTCGTCGTTCCCGCCAAGGTGAAGCTGCTCACCGTGACCGTGGCGGGCGGCGCGGGCGGCGGCTCGTTCGGACCCAAGGGATCGATCCGGGGCGGGAACGGTGGGCTGACCACCGCGACAATCCCGGTGGTCGCAGGTGAGACGCTGACGCTCCATGTCGGACAGGGCGGGGCTTCGCGTACCGCGGTGACCTCCACGCCCTCCRTTCTGGACGGTGGCGGCGGCTTCGGCGTCGGTGGTGCTGCAGACCCCCGTGCCGACAACCCGGCGACCGGCTCCGGTCTTTGGTGGGGCGGAGCTTCCGGCGGCGGAGGATCCGCGATCCTGCGCGGCACGCAGCCACTTGTGGTCGCAGGAGGAGGAGGTGGCGCAGCTGGGTTCTACAGCAGCGGCCCCTACACCTACTACTATGGCGGCCGCGGCGGCAATGCGGGGGCCGACGGCGAAGCGAACTGGGCCCGTGTTGGTACCCGGAGCATGAAGAACCCCGGTGGCCTGGTCGGCGGTGGGGCTGCCGGATCCGGAAGTTCGACACCCGTCGGCGCCTACTTCCTCCTGCCGGGGCTCGCCACTACCTCCGCTCGGGATGGTGCCGTCGGCGCGGGCGTTTCGAATACCTATGCCGGTCAGCTGTTGGTTGCCGGCGCCGGTGCCGGCGGCGGCGGCTTCGCCGGCGGCGGGAGCGGCGCGAGAGGCGGTGAATCTTCGGCGGCGGATGGCGCCTACACCGTGCAAGGCGCGGGCGGCGCCGGTGGCACCAGCTACCTCGACAGCGCAGCCGGCGTGGTCGGCACGACGTCGACCTGGAAGCAGTCCACCACGACCCGCGCACGCCAGGGCGGCACCATCACGATCGAGTGGTGCGCCTAGCAACAGGTTTCGGCACCGGTATCCGAAGCCGATGAAGCGACTCCTTGCGTCCCAACCCCAGAGGGCGCAAGGAGTCTTCGGCTCTTCGGCGACGCACCTTACGAGGCGGATCTCCGCTGTGCGTGTCGAATATCATCCGGGCCATGGCCGCGCAATCCCCTCGCCACCTCGAGGCTCGCTCGTTAGCGTGAAACACGAACGCACGATCGCCCCGAAAGGATGGCCATGGCCGCGAACACCAGCAGCACCCGCTCCAGCACGAAGAACCGTCGGCGCTCCACACGGGGCGGCTCCGGCGCTCAGCTCACTCAGGAACGCAGTGCGGAGTCCGGCTTCACCGCGTCCGAGACGCTGAGCGAGAGCCTGCAGCGGGTCCTCGTCGACCTCATCGAGCTCTCGCTGCAGGGAAAGCAGGCGCACTGGAACGTCGTCGGCACCAACTTCCGCGACACGCACTTGCAGCTGGATGAGATCATCGAGGCCGCGCGCCTCTTCGCCGACACGGTCGCGGAGCGGATGCGAGCCCTGCACGCGCTCCCGGACGGCCGCAGCGATGTCGTCGCCGACACCACGACGCTCCCTGAGTTCCCGCAGGGCGAGATCGCCACGACCGAGGTCATCGACCTGATGACGGAGCGACTCGACGACGTGGCCGCCACCTGCCGTGAGGTGCACGACGCGGTCGACGAGGAGGATCCGACCAGTGCCGATATCCTGCACACCATCCTGGAGCGCATCGAGCAGCTCTCCTGGATGGTCAGCGCGGAGAACCGCAAGCCTCGCGCACGCTGAGCGGGCCGGCCGGCCCGGTGGCGGAACACTGACGTTCTCGCCGATCCCCCTCTCTGGTGCCGACGTCGGTCGCTCCGTAGGCTGGATGCGTCGAAGGAGATCGCCATGGCAGTCGAGATCGAGGTCGTTCCGCTGGACAAGCCGGACGACGTGAACGTGATCGTCGGGCAGTCGCATTTCATCAAGACCGTCGAGGACCTGCACGAAGCTCTCGCCGGGGTCGGCGGCGTGCTGAAGTTCGGCGTCGCGTTCTGCGAGGCATCCGGCGATCGCCTCGTCCGGCGCACCGGCAACGACGACGGGCTCGTCGAGCTGGCCGTCGATGCCGCAGTCGCGATCGGCGCGGGTCACGCGTTCGTGATCATGCTGCGCGACGGCTTCCCGGTGAACGTGCTCAACCAGGTCAAGGCGGTGCCGGAGGTGTGCACGATCTTCTGCGCCACCGCCAACCCGGTGCAGCTGCTCGTCGCCGTCACCGAGGCCGGCCGCGGCGTCACGGGCGTCATCGACGGCGAGCCGCCGGTCGGGGTCGAGACCGAGCAGGACGTCGCCGAACGCAAGCAGCTGCTCCGGGCCATCGGCTACAAGCTCTGACGCCGAAGCCGAGGCCCCTCGCCGGCCACGGTTACGGCACGATCCAAGCGGTCCTTACGAAGCGACCACGCTCAGCCGGTTCTCGCGCAGGAGCAGCAGGTCCGGAGTGAGCGGCTGCCCGAGCCCCTGCGGGTCGGCGGTGCTGTCGCGATGCATCGTCGTCGCGATCGCTCGGAGTCCGTCCATCGCCTCTCGATCCTTCGATCCGCAGACGTGGAGAAACGCTCTGCTTCCCACCGCGAAGATCGGATCGCCGTCGATGGCGACGCTGGTGAGCCAGGCATCGGCGATGAGCATGAAGGAGGCGGTGAGATCCGGGTTGCTAGGAAGGTGCAGGCGGAAGCGTCCGCCGCTCCCTTCGATCTGCAGTCCACTCGCGGCGGTGCGCAGACGCGCCCGCGCACCGGACTCGGCCAGTTCCCGAGTGATCCCCATCTCAGCAAGATGACTGGCAGTGAGCGTCACGAAACGGTCGCCCTGGTCGAGCCCGAGGGTGGAGACGACCCCGGGCACCACGCTCTCCGACAGAGGGAGGTCGGCGTCACCTGCCCCCCGCGCGGCAAGGGCCGAGTTCATCCGCTGCAGGTCGCCCGTGCTGCGCAGGAGCAGATCGATGGGCGGAAACGGCGTGGTGGTGCCGGATGCAGGATTCAGCAGCATCAGTGTGCGGAGATCGCCCTGCCGCGCCTCCACGAGCTTCGCGTACTGCGGTGTCGTGCGAGGGCGGCTCGCCTGTCGCCTTCCGAAGATTCCCATGAGTCGATTCTTACAGTGGTCGATGACAGGCGCGCCCGCTACCGGGCGCGCCTGTCATCCGTCACGAAGCCTTCCCTGGTCTGTCGCTGCTCCAGCGTCTCGAGCTCCTGAAAGAACGTGATCTGCCAACCGGCCGGCCCCTGGACACGGGCGTTGATCGTCCTGAACGGCGTCTCCACGGGTTGCGCCAGTACTTCCGCCCCCGATTCTTCGGAGACCGTGACGGCGTGAGCGGTATCGGCCACCTCGAGTGCGACGCGAAGCGTGGGCCCGTCGACGGAGGGAGCGTTCTCTATCGCGTCGATCGCGTGCACGTGCGTGCGCGTGGCGAGCTCGATCGTCGCGATGCCCGCGTGCAGGATCGACACGCGATCGTCGCCGGCGGTCGCGAACGCCGGCTGCTCGGGCATCCCGAGGACGTCGCGGTAGAACCGCACCGCCTCATCGAAGTCGTCGGTCTCGATGATCAAACGGAGCTGCCGCGGTGCCTGTGGAAGAGTCATGGTCACCACCCTGCACGCTGACACGGGTGTCAGGTGCAAGTCCCAACCGAGCACGCATGCGCCGCAAAGCGAGCAGTTCGGCTTCGATCGATTCCTTCTCGCTCTCCAGCCTGGCCGCCGCCGCCTCGAACGCCGTCGTGAGCTCCTCGGCGTCCGGTGCCGGCGAGCCGAGCGCCGGCAACAGCTCTCGGATCACGGAGCTGCAGAAGCCCGCCTCGAACAGCTCCCGGATCTGAACGACCAGAGCCAGATGCTCCGAGGAATAGACGCGCTGACCCCGGGCCGTTCGGGCAGGAGCGAGAAGTCGTTGCGCCTCGTAGTAGCGAAGCGAGCGCGCGCTCACTCCGCTCCGGGAAGAGAGTTCACCGATTCTCACTCCCCGATTCTTGCCTATCCTGTCGCCCGCGAGATCGAGGCCCGGGACGCTCCGATCAGCCCAGCCGCGATGCGAGGTCTGAGAGGACGTCGATCAGTTCGGACACGGCGTGCGGGATGGATCCCGATTGCGTGACGACCGATGTGCGACGCACGCCGAGATCCTGCACCGCCGGGTGCAGCCGGACATCGAACCGCGTGTCGACCGCTGCAGCAGTCATGAGCCCGAGGCCGAGTCCGGCCGCCGCGAGTCCATGGATCATGTTGAGGTCGTCGGTCCGCATGAGCACCCGGGGTTCGAAACCCGCGGCCAGAGACACTCGACGCAGCACACGATCGGACGCCTCGTCCTGATTGCGACTGCAGATCCAGCTGGCGTCGGCGAGGTCGTTGAAGTCGAGAGCTTCTCCATCGACATATCCCGTGATCTCGCCACTCGCCGTCAGCACGCGCCAGGGCTCCTCCAGCAGCACCGTCAGCGACAGGTCACGCGCGGAGTCGAAGACGGGATCATCGGCGAAGTCGTAGATGATGCCGGCGTGCACCTCCCCCGCGCGCAACAGCCGCACGATCTCGCTCGGCTCGTCTGCAACGACCTCGACCTGCACATGCGCACGGCGCTGCAGTTCTCTGATCGCCGGCGGGATGAGTCGGGATCCCATCGAGGCGTAAGTCCCCACCCTCAGCGTCACGAGTCCGGCATCCCGCTGTGCCGCGATGAGCCGCTCCGCCTGGGCCATGCGCAAGAGGATCTGCTCAGCTTCTCCGGCCAGCGATTCACCCAGCGGCGTCAGCCGCGCTCCTCTGCGATCGCGGTCGACCAGCCTCGCGGCCACCGAGCCTTCGAGCGCCGCGAGGTGGTGAGCGATGGTGGGGACGCCGTAGTTGAGCGCGGCCGCTGCCGCAGTCAACGAACCGTTCTCGCGGATCGCCAGCAGCACGCGCAGCTGCTGCGGGGTCATCATGAAATACAATCTATGTCACTGACAGTGAACACTTGGTATTCCCTCGAAACAAGCGCGTGAATACGCTCGGCCACGTGCCCCTCGCCCCGCAGACCCTGACGGCTTCACCGTCCACTGTCGATCACCGTCGCCACGACCACGCTCCGTATGCGGAGGCGCTCCAGAGTCTCGCCGTCATGGACTGGGCACGCCTGCATGTTCCCGCCCACCAAGGTCTTGCCGCGAACGCGCCCGGTGTCGCCGCGCTGATCGGTGAGCGCGCACTCGCTCTCGACTTCCCCATGAGCGTCGCCGCGATCGATCGCGAGACGTGGCGCGCGGCCGAGCCGGGGCATCCCACTCCCCTGGCTCAGGCCGAGGAACTCGCCGCGGATGCCTGGGGCGCTCGTCGCGCCTGGTTCCTCACGAACGGCGCCTCCGGCGGCAACCACATCGCGACGACCGTCGCCCGGGCGCTGGGGACGACGGCGATCGTGCAGCGCAGCATGCACTCCAGTGTGATCGACGGCATCGCCCACGTCGGGCTCGATCCGGTGTTCGTATCGGGCTCGGTGGATCACGGCCTCGCCGCTGCCCACGGGGTCACCGCTTCTCAGATCGCCGACGCGTTGGACGAGCGCCCGGACGCGACATCGGTCTACATCGTCAGCCCCAGCTATTTCGGCGCCGTGGCCGACATCGCGGCGATCGCCGATGTCGCCCACGCCCACGACGTCCCGCTCATCGTGGACGAAGCATGGGGCGCGCACTTCGGGCTGCATCCCGAGCTGCCCGCGAACGCCGTCCGGCTGGGCGCCGACCTCGTGATCTCGAGCACGCACAAGGGAGCGGGATCGCTCACGCAGTCGGCCATGCTCCACCTCGGACACAGCGCACAATCGCGGCGGATGGAGGTCGCCGTCGATCGCATCGTGCGGTCGTACCAATCCACAAGCTGCAGCGCCCTCCTGCTCGCCTCGCTCGACCTGGCCCGACGGCACCTCGTGATCGACGGCGAGAAGGCGATCGCGGCGGCCGTGGCATCCGCACAGACGATCCGGGACGGAGTGAGGGCGAGCGCACGATTCCGGGACGCCACGCCTGACCTCCTCGGGTCGCCCGACGTCATCGCCTACGACCCCCTCAAGGTCGTCATCGACATGCGCGGGGCAGGGATCACCGGCTCCGAAGCACGACACCTGCTCATCAAGGATCACCAGGTCTACGCCGAGATGGCGACCCCGGCAGCCCTGGTGCTGCTCATCGGGGCCACCTCCCCCGCTGACGCGCAACGCATCCTCACCGCCCTGCACGCGCTCCCGACCCTGCCGGGAGAACGTGATCGGATGCTCCCGCTCCCGGACCCCGGTCCTCGTGTACTGGATGTCCGCGAGGCGTTCTTCAGCGCGACACGCCTCGTGCCGTGGACGGACGCGGTCGGCCAGGTGAGCGCCGACTCGCTGGCGTCGTATCCGCCCGGGATCCCGAACGTCCTTCCCGGGGAAGAGCTCACGTCCGAGGTCATCGRCTACATGCGCGCGATGGCAGCCACGCCTTCCGGCTACGTGCGCGGCGCGCACGATCCCCTGCTCGACGCGTTCCGCGTCGTCGATCGCCCGCACCGATCTGCACCGCCGCAACGACGCGGCATCACTCAATGAGGAGGAACCCACCATGGTCACACCCCGCACCACGCAGCAGGAAGCGCCACCGGAACAATTGCATCGCGGTCTGAAGAACCGCCACCTCCAGCTGCTCGCCATCGGCGGCGCGATCGGGACCGGGCTGTTCATGGGCTCGGGGCGTCTCGTCTCCGTCTCCGGCCCCTCGATCATCTTCGTTTACACGATCATCGGCCTGTTCGTCTTCCTCATCATGCGCGCGCTGGGCGAGCTGCTGCTCTCCAACCTGGGCTACAAGACGTTCGGTGACATCGCGAAGGACATGCTCGGCCCCTGGGCCGGGTTCTTCGTGTCCTGGAACTACTGGTTCTCCTGGGTGATCGCCTGCGTCGCCGACATCACCGCGATCGCCGCCTACTGCCAGTTCTTCTGGCCGAAGCTCTCCCCGTGGATCCCCGCGCTGATCGCTGCATCGCTCCTGCTCCTGCTCAACCTGCAGCCCGTGAAGTGGTTCGGCGAGATGGAGTTCTGGTTCGCGCTCATCAAGATCCTGGCGATTCTCGCTCTCATCGGCACCGGCATCCTCTTGCTGATCACGGGCTTCACGAACAACGGAGTCGCGGCATCCGTCACCCACTTGTGGGACATGGGCGGCATGTTCCCGATGGGCCTCAGCGGCTTCGTGTTGGGCTTCCAGATGGGCGTCTTCTCGTTCATCGGTGTAGAACTCGTCGGCACAGCGGCCGCCGAGACCGAGAACCCGCGAAAGAACCTGCCGAAGGCCATCAACTCGATCGTGGTGCGCATCATGCTCTTCTACGTCGGTGCGCTCACCATCATCATGAGCATCACGCCCTGGTACGAGCTCAAAGCCGGAGAGAGTCCGTTCGTGCAGACGTTCCTGCTGGCCGGGTTCGTGCCGGCAGCCCTCGTCATGAACCTCGTCGTTCTGACCTCAGCGGCCTCCAGCGCCAACTCCGGAGTGTTCTCCGGGACGCGCATGGTGTTCGGGCTTGCGAAAGACGGCCACGCGCCGAAGAAGCTGGCGCTCACGGATGCACGCGGCGTACCGACCCGCGCGGTGCTCTTCACCGCCATCCTGCTGTTCACGTCCGTGCCGCTGCTCTTCGCCGGAGACAACGTCGCCGCGGCCTTCGACTTCGTATCGACCATGTGCGCCACGCTCGTGCTGTTCACCTGGGGATCCATCGTCGTGAGCTACATTGTCTACCGTCGGCGCTACCCCGAACGTCATGAAGCGTCGGCTTTCAAGATGCCGTTCGGTTCGGTGACCCCCTGGCTCGTGCTGGCGTTCTTCGTGTTCCTCCTCGGCGCATTCCTGTACAGCGAAGGAACCCGCTGGGCGACGTTGGCGACACCGCTGTGGTTCGGACTGCTCGCGATTCTCTGGAAGATGCGCAAACGCGCCCTGATCCGCGACGGCCGCCCACTCACGGGAGCGATCCCCACGATCACGCACGACGACTTCTGAGTTCGCTTCGCCGCCCGGGGTGCCGTTCTGCGGCACCCCGGGCGGATCTACTGATCAGACCGGCAAAGGTGCCGGCTCGGCTTTGCGATTACTCACCAGCATGCCGATCACGAAGCAGAGCGGCACGATGGCGAGTAGCACGACGGCCGTGACGAGTTCGCCACCGATGAGCGTGGCGAAGTTCGAGACCACGAGATAGAGCGTGCCGACCAACAGCAAGCACGATGTCGCGGGCGCGATGACGGTCGACCACAACCGGCGCCCACCCGGACCGCGGTCGCGATCACGCGCGAAGTACGCGAGCACCGCGATCGAGCAGAGCACGTAGAGCACCACGAGGGCGGCGACGGCGACGCCGCTCAGCCACGAGAAGAGGGTGAGGATCGGGTCGAGCCCGAGCACCGCGAACGGAGCCACGAGCACAACGGCCATGATCGTTTGCACCCACGCCGCCGCAGCCGGTGCCTTCTGGGAATTGGTCCGGCCGATGCGGGCGGGCAGCGACCCATCGACCGCGAGCGAGTGAAGGTAGCGATTGATGCCGTTGTGGAACGCGAGGATCCCCGCGAACAGCGAAGTGACGAGGAGAATGCTCGCCGCGACGCCCGACCATCCGCCGAGGATGTTGTCGAGCGGACCGAACACGAACGAGGTCGAATCGCCCGACTTCACGGCGTCGCCTGCGGCAGCGGCGGCCTTCGACGCACCGTAGTAGGTGACGTACATCCAAGCGACGAACGCCAGGAACAACGAGATGACCGTCACCGAGAGGTAGGTGGCGCGCGCCACCGTCCTCTTGTGGTCCTTGGCCTCGCCCGAATAGATCGCCGTCGACTCGAACCCGAACATCGAAGCGACCGCGAACATCAGCGCGATACCGGGAGCACCGGAGATCACCGCCGACGGCGAGAAGCTCGCCGCGACATCGATCCCCTCCGGGCCGCCTCCCCTCAGCAGAACGCCGAAGGCGAAGAGCAGCAGGATCGCGACCTCGCACGCCACCAGCACCGCGAGCACCTTCGCTCCGAGCTCGATATTGAGCGAACCCAGCACCTGCACGAGCGCCAGCGTGACCAGCACGGGGACCCACCAGGGAAGGGAGACGCCCAGATTGCTGAACAGCGCGCTCACGGAGACGCCGTACAGGCCGTACATCGCGGCCTGCACGGTGGCGTACGCAAGGACCGCCAGCCAGGCCGCACCCGATCCGACCCGGCGACCGAATGCCGCGCCCACATACGCGTAGAAGGCACCGTTGAGCCGTACTCGGCGGGACATCGCGATGAACCCGACGGCGAACAGCGCGAACACGACGCCGATCGCGATGTACGCGCCGGGCGCGCCTGCGCCGTTGCCGAGCAGCACGGTCAGCGGCAGCGCACCGGCGATGGCCGTCAACGGCGCCTGCGCGGAGAGGACGAAGAACAGGATGCCGACCACCCCGACGGCATTCTCCCTGAGTGCGCTCTGAGGCGCCCGCGATTCGTGGTCGGTGTGCATGGGGGGCGTCGAACTGGTCATGTGATCTTCCTCGATCGTTGCGGGCGGGAACCGCCGGGTGAGTCCGACATGCAGAGGCCGGATTCGGGGAACCGGAAGCGAATGGTCCAAACTAAGCATTCGCTTAGCCGCGCGTCAAGAGTCAATTCGACGACGCCCGCAGAGTTGAAGCGGTCGGATCTGCACAGAGCACAGCCTCGCCCCCGGCGCGATCATGCGAGTCGGCGCACCGGTGGTCAGCGGGATCCAAGGATCCGGAGCCGCGAGCATGGAGCCGGCGAGTCGCCGTCAGGAGGGGATCGAGCCCACCCTCGCGCGCAGAGAGACCCAGAGGCTGTGCACGGCCGCACGCAGCTGCTCCTCATCGACGCCGGCGATGTACTGCATGACGATGCCGTCCAGCGTGGCGAAGGTGCTGCGCGCAGCGGCCGAGAGGTCCTCTTCGATGCCGAATCGTCGCAGGCTCTCCTCCGCGACCTCGTGGTACCGGTCGTAGAGGCGCAGGACCGGCGCGCGGAAGCGCTCGTTCCGGCGGCCTTCGAGGATCATCTCGTACTGGAACGTGTGCAGCTCCGGGCGCTCCTCGAGCGAGGCGAACAGCGCATCCGCGTACGTCGCGTCCAGGATGAGGTCGAGGAGACGGGTGAGCTCGATGGCCTGCTCCACGGCCCAGTCCAGTGCAGCCGCGAGCAGGTCCTCACGAGTGCCGAAATGATGCGCGACCAAGGAGTTGTTCACGCCCGCACGCTCCGCCACGGCACGGAACGTCAGTCCGCGCAGCCCCTTGTCGGCAACCACGTCGACCGTCGCTTCAATGAGCTTGTCTCGCCCGCCGCCGTACGGCACTTTCCTCGCCATAAGCCCATGGTAGTTCGCGAAAAACAGGCCTTGCAATCAGAACTAAGCATCTGCTTAGCTGTCTGCATGCGCGACGAGGCACATCTCCAAGACGGAACGGCGACGTCCGGGGAGCCCTCGATCGCGGACCACCCGAAAGGATCACCTCCGATGAACCCCGATCAGCCCCTGACCGACCCGAACCAGAACGTCCAGACCCAGGACTTCGTCCCGCAGGAGGACTGGCCCTCCGTGGCGACCATGCTCGACGGCTTCGGCGACCCCAGTCTTCCCGCTTCCGAGGCGCTCGCCGGCCGCACCATCGACATCGACTACGAGAACGGCTGGACGATCCGCCACCGCTTCCACTCCCCCGCCGAATTGAGCTGGGAGATCATCGCCGGCCGGGGCGCCGGAGAGTCGGGCACGCACTCCTATCGGGCGATCGAGGCACGCCCCGGCATCTTCTTCGTGAACTTCCTCAAAGGCGAGGGGCTCGACACGCACTGCGTCTCGATGGTGATCAACCTCGAAGACGGACGCATCACCACAGCGGACAGCGCCATCACGACGGATACGGAGAGCCCGCGGACGACCACGGAGTTCCTCTCCGGACGCATCACGGGAACGGGCCCCATCGAACCGCGCACGCGCACCGACGCGCTGGTCGGCAAGCGGATCTACTACCGCTACAGCCCGACAGAGCGTTACGAGCACATCTACCTGAACAACGGCACGTTCGTCTGGCACTGCATCGAGGGCGGCGAGCGCGGTCTCGCCGACGTCGACGAGACCCGCACTTTCGAGCTCGCCGACGACCTGTACATCTTCTTCTGGACCGAGAGCGTCATGCCGGTGGAGAGCTTCCTCGTGATCGACCTCGCGAAGGCGCGCTCGATCGGCCGCATGTTCTGCTGGCAGGACTCCACGCACGAGGTCGTGCATATCCCCTTCGACAGCCGGTTCACCGTGCTGAACGAAACCGTCTACCCCACCGACTGACGCCGAGGAGCGAACAATCATGTCTGAATCCACCTACATCAGCAGCGCGCGCATCGACCGCTCCACCGCCGAAGGATTCGAGGTCGGGACCGTGCAATGGACCCGACGCCCCGGCGACGGAGACCGCGAGATCCTCTCGGCGGGTTTCTGGTTCATCTCCCCCGACGAGACGCCCGGCCCGATGGAGGTCATCGGTCACGCCGACGAGACCGTCTACATCGTGGAGGGGCGTGTCACGATCCAGCCGGCGGACGGCGATCTCATCGAGCTGACCGCCGGATCCACCGCCTCCCTGAACAAGGGCGTGCCGGCGACCTGGACGGTGCTCGAGCCGACCGTCGAGTTCTTCGTGTACTCCTGAGCGATACCGAGCACCCATGAAGATGCACTACGACACCATCGTCGTCGGCGCCGGCTTCGCCGGCCTGACGACGGCGCGAGAGCTTTCGCAGAACGGGCGGAGGGTCGCGGTCCTCGAAGCCCGGGACCGCATCGGCGGCCGCACCTGGTACGCGAACCGACTCGGCCGGGAGCTGGAACTCGGCGGCACCTGGGTGCACTGGATCCAGCCGCACGTGTGGGCAGAGCTCGCACGATACGGCATCGACGTCGCGCCCAGCCCCGTCCCTGAGCAGGCCTATTGGTGGGATGGTCGGCACACCGTCGCGGGCAACCCCGACGAGCTGCTCGAACTGCTCGATCAGCCGAACGAACTGCTCGGAGCCGCCGCACGAGACGCGTTCCCGCAGCCGTTCCGCCCCTTGTCCTCCGCAGAGGCCGTGCGCTGGGACGACGTCACCCTGGCAGATCGGATCGCGACCCTTCCGTTGCGAGACGACGAGCGCGCCCTGCTGGCCTCGTTCTGGACGCTCAACTTCAACGGCCGTTTAGACGATGCCGCCCTGACCCAGGCTCTGCGCTGGATCGCTCTCGCGAACGGCGACTGGAAGGTCATGTTCGAGGCGTGCGCGACGTACAAGATCGCGGGCGGGACGCGCGTGCTGGCGGATGCGATCCGCGCGGACGCGCACGCGGACTTCTTCCTCGGCACGGATGTGCAGCGCATCGACTCCGATCCGCACGGGGCGACCGTGCGGACCGCCGACGGTGACACCTTCACGGCCGAGCACGTCGTCGTCACCGTCCCCCTGCACGCGATGCGCAGGATCGAGTTCGCTCCGCCGCTCAGCACGGAGGCGCAGACGGGGATCGACCGCGGGCAGCTGGGGCTCGGAACGAAGATCTGGCTGACCGTCGAGGGAGAGCACCCGGCGTTCGTCGCGCTCGGCGACGCGGAGTGGCCGATCAACTTCTTCCAGTCCGAGTACACGCAGGACGGCAAGACGTACGTCATCGGTTTCGGCGCTGATGCGGCCGCGATCGATGCGGAGGACACCGCCGCTGTTCAGGAGCTCCTCACCCGCCTGGTCCCCGACCTGCGTGTGCTCGAAAGCACGGGACAGAACTGGGTCGACGACCCGTTCGCGGGCGAGACGTGGCCGATGCATCGGACCGGCTATCTCTCCCATGTGCTGCCTGCGCTGCAGAAGCCCCACGGGCGGATCCGCTTCGCCGGGTCGGATGTGGCGGATGGCTGGGGCGGATTCATCGACGGCGCGATCGAGAGCGGCCTCACCGCCGCGCGACAGATCCTCTCCCAGGCTGCAGCGAACCGCGTCTTCAGCCGCACGACCTGAACACACATCCGCCCTTCACAGAGGAAGAAGATCATGAGTACCACCACCCTTCTCGAGACCGTGACGGTCTCCCCCGACCTCGGTCGGGCCATTCCGGACGCTGCGACACGCGAAACCATCGGTTACGCCCCCGTGCATACTGTCGACGACTTGGAAGCCGCGATCGCAGCCGCCCGCGCGGCGCAGCCCGAGTGGAACGCGCTCGGTCACGTTGAGCGCTCTCGGGTCCTCAACGCCATCGCGGACGACCTCGAGGCGAACGCCGAGGAACTCGCCACGATCCTGTCGCGGGAACAGGGCAAACCCCTCAACGGTCCGAACGCCCGGTTCGAGGTAGGCGCGTGCGCCGTCTGGACCCGCAGTGCCGCCGATACCCCGCTCGAGCCCGAGACGGTGTTCGAGGCCGGAGGCTCCAAGGCCGTCGTGCACTACGACGCGCTCGGCGTCGTCGGCGCGATCGGTCCATGGAACTGGCCGATGATGATCACGGTCTGGCAGATTGCGCCTTCCCTGCGTATGGGGAACACCGTCATCGCCAAGCCCAGCGGGTTCACCCCGCTTTCGGTGCTCGCACTGATCGAGATCTTCAACCGGCATCTTCCGGTCGGCGTGCTCACGGCGATCTCCGGCAATCGCGAGGTAGGTGCTGCGATCGCTGGGCATCCTGGTCTCGACAAGATCATGTTCACCGGATCGACCCCGACCGGTCGCAAGATCGTCGAATCCTCCGCACAGAACCTCGCCAGACTCACGCTCGAGCTCGGCGGCAACGACCCCGGGATCGTCCTCCCCGGCACTGATATCGGCGCGATCGCGGAGAACCTCTTCTGGGGTTGCTTCATCAACACCGGACAGACCTGTGCCGCATTGAAGCGCCTGTACGTCCACGACTCCCTCTACGACGAGGTGGTCGACACCCTCGCCACCATGGCGAACTCGATGCCGATGGGCCGCGGGCTCGAGGAGCAGAACGTGCTCGGCCCGCTGCAGAACCAGAACCAGTTCGACATCGTCCGGGATCTCGTCGACGACGCTCGCTCCCGCGGTGCACGCATCGTCGCCGGGGGCGAGCCGGCGACCGACCTCGGCCCGTTGTTCTATCGCGCCACCGTCGTGGCCGACATCGACGACGGAGCCGCACTCGTCGACGAGGAGCAATTCGGACCGGCTATCCCCGTCATCCGGTACACCGATATCGACGACGCGATCCGCCGGGCCAATGCCTCGGAGCAGGGACTGGGCGCCTCCGTCTGGTCGGCCGACATCGACGCCGCCGTCGAGGTCGCGTCCCGCATCCAGGCCGGCACCGTCTGGATCAACCAGCACGGCGCCCTCAACCCTGCTGTGCCGTTCGGCGGCACCAAGGCCTCCGGCTACGGGCAGGAATTCGGCAGCGCCGGGCTCAAAGCCGTCGCTGCGCCGAAGGTCATCAGCATCTGATCTCGGGGCGCCCTCGAAAGCCGACGAGGGCGCCTCTTCTCACGTTGCGGAAATATCATGCGAACGCTCGAGGGAGGCGGGCCGAGCCCCTCTGTTCTCCCTCACCGCCGCTGCAGCGTCACGCAGGCACTCCACGAATGCCCTGCGGATCGGCGCCCGATCGGGTCTGTTCCTCCACATCACGAGGAGCCGCGTCGTGGGCGAACCGGCGAGGGGGACGATCGCGATCGATGGCGGGACGAGCTGCCGGACCGACTCGGGCAGAATGCTCATGCCGACGCCGGCGGCCACGAAGCCCAGAGCCGTCTCTTGATGCACGACCTCTTCGGCGATGGGCGCAACCCCTCCCGCGGACGTCAGCACATCGGTCACTCGATCGACGTAGCCGCGCATGAGCGAACGCGGGTAGGAGATCATCGGAATGTCGAGGATTTCGCCGGCGGCCACCTGCGTGCGTGCGGCGAGGGGGTGGCCCACCGGCAGACACACGACCAGCCTCTCCTCGAACACCACCTCCGCGACGATGTCCTCTTCCTCGACGGTCGGGAGCTCATCGCGCACGATGCCGACATCGAGCGTCCCCGCTCTGAGCCGCTCCAGCTGCTCCCCGGACGTGAGGGGCAGCAGGTCGAGGGCCACACCCGGCCTGCGTCCCCGGAACAGCTGCACGACGCCAGGGAGCACGGTGTAGTTGGCGGAGCTGACGAACCCTGCGCTGAGCTGGCCGGCCAGTCCATCGGCGAACTCGCGCATCTCATCCCGGACAGCATCCGCTTCCTCGAGCAGCAGCCTGGCCCTGGCCTGGAGATGCCGGCCCGCCGGAGTGAGCGTCACGCGCCGCGTGCTGCGCTCGAAGAGCGGAACGCCGACCTCGCGCTCCAGGCGCCCCACCTGCACGCTCAGCGGCGGCTGCGACATGTGCAGGCGCTGCGCCGCACGACCGAAGTGCAACTCGTCGGCGACGGCGATGAAGTAGCGCAGCTGACGGAGGTCCATGTCGGCACGATACGGGTCTCGTATTACCTCGCTGTTACGGGGAGATTGCGAGCGATGCACTATCAATCGCCAACGAAAAGGGTATTTGACCTGGAGTTGTCTCAGTCTGTTTCCTGGACGGGAAGCAACGCTGATCTTGGAGGATCCATGACCGCCGACACCCCGCCCCGTACCCGCATCGACATGCTCTACCTGAGCGAGCCCGAGGTCATCGCCGCCGGGATGAAAGACATGGACCGCTGCATCGAAGTCATGGAGGAGGTGCTGGTGCTCGTCGCCAAGGGCGATTACAGGATGGCAGGGAACTCCGCCAACTCGCATGGCGCCCAGATCGGGTTCCCGGCGACGTCTCCGTTCCCGACCATGCCGCTCGACGCCGCCGACCGCCGGTTCATGGCGATGCCCGCGTACCTCGGCGGACGCTTCGACACGGCCGGGGTGAAGTGGTACGGCTCCAACATCGACAATCGCGAGCAGGGCCTCCCGCGTTCGATCCATCTGATCGTCCTGAACGACAAGGAGACCGGCGCTCCCTTCGCGATCATGTCCGGCAATCTGGAGAGCGCCTACCGCACCGCCGCGGTGCCCGGCGCCGCTGCGAAGAAGCTCGCCCCGGTGAACGCGAAGTCCCTCGGCATCATCGGCCCCGGCGCGATGAACAAGAGCGCGCTGCATGCGATGACCGTCGCGCGTCCGACACTCGACACGCTCCGGATCAACGGCCGGCGACGCTCGACGTCCGAGGCGTTCGCCGCCTACGCGAAGGAGCACTATCCGCAGTTCACCACGATCGAGATCGCCGATACGGTCGAGGCGGCCGTGCGCGACTCCGACATCGTGTCCGAAGCGGTCACCGGCCTCGTCGGATCGGAGAATTACCCGTACATCGACGGCGACTGGATCAAGCCGGGCGCGTTCCTGAGCCTGCCCGCGAACCTCCGCATGGACAAGGACTATACGGTCTCCGGCAGGGCACGGCTCATCGCCGACGCGAAGAAGATCTACGAGGCCTGGGCCGAGGAGTACCCCGCCCCATCCCACGAGACCGCGTTCGGGATGATCGGCCTGTACTGGCAGGACCTCATCGAGGCCGGCGAGCTCGACGAGACCCGCGTCGTCAACATCGGCGACGTGTTCGACGGCACCGCAGTCGGCCGCGAGTTCGACGAGCAGCCGGTCCTGTTCAGCGTCGGCGGTATGGGCGTGGAGGACGTGGCCTGGGCGAAGACCGTGTACGAGAATGCCGTGGCACGAGGGATCGGCACGACGCTGAACCTCTGGGACGCCCCGGATCTGGCCTGACCCGGACGGAGAAGCAGACATGCCCCCCACCTCTCTGCACGCTTCCGGCACCGAGTCCGCGACCTTCGCGATCATCGGCGCCGGCCTCACCGGTGCCGCCGCGGCGTGGCGGCTCGCACAATCCGGCGCGGAGGTCATCGTGCTCGAGCGCGATGTGCCCGCATCCCATCTGGGCAGCTCGCACGGCTCCGCGCGCATCTTCCGCTACGCATACGCCGACCCGTTCTACACGGACCTGGTGGTGCGGGCCCGTCGCAGCTGGGATGAGCTGGAGTCATCCAGCGGCACCCGACTGATCGCCCCGAGCGGCGCCCTCGACTTCGGGGCCGTACGCGATCCGCGCGGCCTCGCCGCGATCCTGGAGGCCTCCGAGGTCGACCACGAGCTGCTCGACGCCGGCGCGGCCGGCTCGCGCTGGCCGCAGCTCTCCTTCGACACCGAGGCCCTCTGGCATCCCGGGGCCGGCGTGATCGACGCAGAGCGGGCTGTGCACGAGATGCTCGCACTCGCCATGGCGGAAGGGGCCGAGGTCCGCCTCGGCTGGGAGGCCGTGAGAGTGCGACGCGCGTCCTCCGGCTACACGATCACCTCGATCGGTGGCGAAGAGGTGCACGCTTCGCAGGTGATCGTAGCTGCCGGAGGCTGGCTGCCAGCACTGCTCAGCGACCTCGCACTGCCGTCCGGTTTCGCCGCCGCGATGCCCGAGTTCGAGGTCCGTCAGGAGAACGCGTTCCATTTCCCCTATCTCGACCCGGCGGACAAGGGCGAACCGGCCCCTGATGAGGCGCTGTCCTGGCCCACGTTCATCTACAAGAGCGACGGTCTCCAGACCTACGGTCTGCCCGGCGGGAGAGACGCTCACTTCGTCGGCCAGAAGATCGCCGAGTACAACGGCGGGAGGGTGATCCGATCCGCCCGTGCTCAGGACGGTCGGATCGACCCGCGCAACAGAGAGCGCGTGGTCCGATTCGTCGAGAGATTCGGACCCGGCCTCATTCCCGTCCCCTACGCCGAGACCACCTGCCTGTTCACGAACGTGCCTCGCGACGACATGATCATCGACCGGGCCGAAGGCATCACGATCGTCTCGCCCTGTTCCGGGCAGGGGGCGAAGTTCGCGCCCCTGCTCGGCGAGTTCGTCGCAGACCTGGTGTCGGGAGCGACACCCGTGGAGCGGTTCCGAGCCACCGGGCAGCGCTTCGCACCGCTGAGCATGGAAGGGGCGTCGCTATGAGCGCGGCCATCGGAGGCGATGCCAACCTGCTGCTCGCCGAGATCGAGGCGATCGGAGCGGATCCGGACCGCGGCGGCTACTCCCGGCCGGTCTTCTCCCCCGCCGAGCTGCGGCTGCGCGAGTGGTTCGAGAGGCATGCGCGCGCTCGCGACCTGGACGTCGAGACCGACCGGAACGGCATCATCTGGGCCTGGTGGGATGTTCCTGCCGCACCCGGCAGCATCGGCCGCTCCGGAGCGATCGCCACCGGGTCGCACCTGGATTCAGTGCCCGGCGGAGGCAATTTCGACGGGCCGCTCGGCGTCGTGAGCGCTCTCGTCGCGATCGATCTGCTGCGCCGGCGCGGAGTTCGCCCCGCACGACCGCTCGCCATCGCAGTCTTCCCTGAGGAGGAGGGCTCCCGCTTCGGCGTGGCCTGCCTCGGCTCCCGGCTGATCACCGGAGCTGCAGAGCCTTCCCATGTGCGCGGCCTCGTGGACGAGGCGGGAAAGACCTTCGCCGACGTCGCCACCGAAGCAGGACTGGACCCCGCAGGGATCGGCCCGGATCCCGAGCGTCTGTCCCGCATCGCCGCATTCGTGGAGCTGCACGTGGAACAGGGGCGAGGTCTGGTCGATCTGGACAAGCCGGTCGCACTCGCGGGCTCGATCATCGCTCATGGGCGCTGGCACCTGCGCATCGACGGACACGGCGATCACGCCGGGGCGACTCGGATGACGGACCGTCAGGATCCTGTGGTCGTCGCCGCGGAGGCGATCCGCTCCCTCCGCGCCCAGACGCTCGCCGTGGACGACGCCCGCGGCACCGTCGGCCGGATCAAGGTCACCCCCGGCGGCACGAACGTGATCGCCTCCGCCGTCGACCTCTGGATCGACGTCCGGCACCGCTCGGCCGACGCCGCGCGCACCATCGTGGCCGCGGTGACCGCGGCGACGGAGAGAGCGGCAGACGCCGAGGGATGCACCGTCACCATGACCGAGCAGTCGTTCTCCCCGACCGTGTCGTTCGATGCGGAGCTGCGCGCCGCGCTGCAGACCGTGCTGCCGGATGCCCCGGTGCTGGACACCGGTGCCGGCCACGACGCCGGTGTGCTCGCCGCGGAGATCCCGACCGCGATGCTGTTCGTTCGCAACCCCACCGGTTCCTCGCACACTCCCGAGGAGACCGCGGAACCCGCTGATGTCGCCGCCGGGGCTGCCGCGCTCGCCGATGTCCTCGCCCACCTGCTCACCCGCTGACCCCGGCCCCCTGCCCCTCGCATCGCCGCGCGCTCGCACCCGACGAGCGCCCCTCGAAAGGAGATCGACATCGACATCACATCCCAGGTGAACACCGGCTGGATGCTCACCGCCACCGTCGCCGTTTCCCTGATGCTGCCAGGGCTCGCGCTCTACTACGGCGGCCTTTCGCGCACGAAGAACATCCTCAACACGATGATGATCGTGCTCGCCGGATTCGCCGTGACCGCCGTGCTCTGGGTGCTCTTCGGATACGGCCTCACGCTCGGCGACTCCGTCGGCGGAGCCGGAATCATCGGCAACCCTGCCGGCCTGTTAGGCCTCCAGTCCCTGCTGGGCGAGAAGACCCCGACGGGCGCGGTTCCCGCGATCCTGATCGCCGTGTTCCAGCTCATCTTCGCGGGACTCACCGTGGGGATCATCGGCGGCGCCGTCGAGGGCCGGATGAAGTTCTCGAGCTGGCTCATCTTCAGCGGCCTGTGGGCCACGCTCGTCTACTTCCCCGTCGCGCACTGGGTGTTCGCTTTCGACAGCGCGGACGGATCCACGGTCGGCGGCTGGATCGCCAACAAGCTGCACGCCATCGACTTCGCCGGGGGCACAGCCGTGCACATGAACGCCGGGATCGCGGCCCTCGTGCTCGCGATCTTCCTCGGCCGACGACGTGATTTCCCCCACGTCGGACGCCCCGGCAACCTTCCGATCGCGCTCGTCGGAGGCGGCCTGCTGCTGGTCGGCTGGTACGGCTTCAACGGCGGATCCTCCGGCGGCATCAACGTCAGCGCCGGGGTCGCCGTCACCAACACCCTGATCGCCGCATGCGCGGGACTACTGGGCTGGCTCGTGATCGAGCGGATCGTGCGGAAGGCAGCCACCTCGCTCGGAGCGATCTCCGGAGTACTGGCCGGACTCGTGGCCATCACCCCGGCCGCGAACTCGGTCTCGCCGGTCGGCTCCCTCATCATCGGCGCTCTGGCCGGCGTCGTCGCGTTCGCAACCCTCGGCCTCAAGGAGAAGCTCCGCTACGACGACGCGCTGGACGCCGTCGCGATCCATATGTTCCCCGGAATCTTCGGCACCCTTGCGATCGGGCTCCTCGCGGATCCGTCCTCCCCGGCCGGCGCACGCGGCCTGTTCTTCGGCGGCGGCTGGGGCCTGCTCGGCACCCAGACCATCGCCGTGCTCGCGGTCTTCGTCTACACCTTCGCCGTCACCGCACTGATCTCCTGGATCATGAAGGTCACCGTCGGCCTGCGCGTGACCGACCGGCTCGAGGTCACCGGTCTCGACACCGGCGTGCACGCCGAGACCGCCTACGACCTCGACGACCTGCGCTCCTGAGCGCCCCCTAGAGAGGACAACGACATGAAGCTCATCACCGCCGTCCTGCAGCCCCGCGCGCTGGAGCCCGTGAAGACCGCACTCGCCGAGATCGGCGTCACCGGAATGACCATCAGCGACGCGAAGGGCCACGGCATCCAGACCGGGAAGGTCGAGGTCTACCGCGCACAGAAGGTGAAGGTCGACTTCCTGCCCAAGATCCGGATCGAGACCCTCGTCACGGACGAGGTCCTCGCATCCGCACTCGAAGCGATCCAGGATGCGGCGCGCACCGGAGCGATCGGCGACGGCAAGATCTGGGTGACGGACGCGCTGCAGGTGATACGGGTGCGCACCGGTGAAACCGGGCCCGCCGCGATCCGCTCGGACAACGGGTGACCCGCATCCCGACGGCGCAGAGCGGGGCCGGCCCCGATGCCGGCCCCGCCCTGCTTCCCCCGCACGCGCCGGGGATCATCCGCCCGACCGACGTCCGCCCCGAACTCTGGGCCAACGGGCACGGAATGACGCGGGTCCTGTACGAGCGACCTGCATGGCGGTTGAGCCTGGCCGAGATCGAGGGCCAGGTACCGTTCTCCGCCTTCCCCGGACGGGATCGCATCCTCCTGCCGCTGGACGGGCGCCTTGTGCTGAACGCCCACGGCCGGCGCCGCACCGTGCACCCCGGGGAGGCCTTCGCGTTCCGCGGCGAGGATCCCGTCATCGCGGAGAGCAGGGAACAGCGGACGGTGGTCAACGTCATGGTCGCGCGCGACCATGCCAGGGTCGTCGTCGATATCCGCGGTCATGCGGGACCGCTTCCGACGGAACGGGCCCCCGATTCCGCCAACACCGCCGATGCCGCGGTGCTGCTCTCCGGCAGCATGATCGTCGACGGCGCGGTATTGCAGCCCGGAAGCGTTCTGCTGCCCGCTCATCGATCCCACGAGGTCGAATGCCCCTACGCGCTCCTGGCCTGGATCCGCGTGATTCCGGATCGGACGGCATAAGGGCGTCCACCGTCTGCCGGGCGACATCCGCCGACCGGCGCATCGCTTCCGGCGTCGGATCGGCAAACACGAAAACCCTCTGATCTCCTTAGAGACAGAGGGTTTCTCAATGCTGGGGTACCTGGACTCGAACCAAGAACAACGGTACCAGAAACCGCCGTGTTGCCAATTACACCATACCCCAAGGGCGAAACCTGAGCCTCGCACCGAGAGTCAAGCCTACCCGAGCGGGCACCCGAAGCGCAAAACGGCAGAATCACCGCCACTCCCGGGCGCGTCGCTCACTCATCCCCCTGCTCGTCGCCCTCGTGCTCCGCGCGGTGGCGCGCACGGAACTTGGACGCCTTCACGCGGTTTCCGCACGTCTTCATCGCACACCACTCCCGACGCCCGCCTCGCGACCGATCCAGGTACACCTGGGTACGCTCCGGGCGCGCGCACTCGCACCGCGACGGCACGCGCCGGCTCTGCAGAGCGCTGCGCGCCAGACGTTCGCATGGTTCGGCCTGTCGGTGCTCGCCACCGTCGTCGCCTACGGCATCGCGGTGAGCGTGGACGGCCTCAGCATGCCGGCTCCCGGTGCGGGCCCCGCGGCCGACCCCGCGATCATCTCCGCGCCCTCGGACGCCTGGGAGTACGGCCTCGGCCTCGATGAATGACGGAGGCGGTCCAGCTCCAACCCCGTTTCGGGGCGTGATCCCACGTTTTGGGGCCCGCCAAGCCCGAAAATCCGGGCATAGCGCGCCCCAAAACGATCACATGCGCCCCAAAACCAAGGGGGTGCAGCCGCAACGCGAGCCCCGAGCGTGTCGGATCAGCCGAGGAACTCCGCCAGCGCACGCAGGCGGCGCAGCGTCTCGTCCTTGCCCAGCAGCTCCATCGACTCGAACAGCGGCGGGGACACCCGGCGGCCGGTCAGGGCGACCCGCGGCGGACCGTAGGCAACACGGGGCTTGAGACCGAGTCCGTCGACCAGCGCGGCCGCGAGGGCATCCTGGATCGCCTCGGGCGTGAACGTCTCGAGCGGCTCGAGTGCGGCGGCGGACGCCGACAGCACCTGCGCGGCGTTCGCCGGGAGGCCCTTCAGCGCATCCTCGTCGTACGACACCTGGTCCGAGAAGAGGAAGCCGAGCAGACCAGGCACCTCGCCGAGCAGCTGCACACGCTCCTGCACGAGCGGCGCGGCGCGGAACGCGAGCACGAGCTGCTCGTGCGTCGGCTCCCCCTCGAACACGTCGGCGGCGGCGAGATACGGCAGGATCCGCTCGGCGAAGTCCTTCGCCTCGAGCATGCGGATGTGGTCGCCGTTGATCGACTCGGCCTTCTTCTGATCGAAGCGCGCCGGGTTCGGGTTCACGTTCACGATGTCGAACGCCGCGGTGAACTCCTCGAGCGAGAACACGTCGCGGTCCGGTCCGATGGACCAGCCCAGCAGTGCGAGGTAGTTCAGGAGCCCCTCGTGGATGAAGCCGCGGTCGCGGTGCAGGAACAGGTCGGCCTGCGGGTCGCGCTTGGAGAGCTTCTTGTTGCCGGTCTCCCCCAGCACGAGCGGCATGTGCGCGAAGCGCGGGACGAACGTCGTCACGCCGGCGTCGATGAGCGCGCCGTAGAGCGCCAGCTGGCGCGCGGTGGAGGGCATCAGGTCCTCGCCCCGCAGCACGTGGGTGATACCCATGAGTGCATCGTCGACCGGGTTCACGAGCGTGTACAGCGGAGCGCCGTTCGGGCGCACGACGACAAAGTCGGGGAAGGACCCGGCGGGGAACGTCACTTCGCCGCGGATGAGGTCGACGTAGGTGAGATCCTCGTCGGGCACGCGCAGACGCAGCGCCGGCTGCCGGCCCTCGGCGCGGAACGCGGCCCGCTGCTCCTCGGTGAGCTCGCGGTCGAAGTTGTCGTAGCCGAGCTGCTTCGCGCGGCCGTTCGCCTCGTTGCGGGCGTCGATCTCCTCCGCGCTCGAGTAGCTCTCGTACACGGCGCCGGACTCGACGAGCTTGGCGATCACGCCCTGGTAGAGGTCACCGCGCTGCGACTGGCGATACGGCTCGTGCGGGCCGCCGACCTCGACGCCCTCATCCCAGTCGATCTTGAGCCAGGTCAGCGCGTCGACGAGCTGGCGGAAGCTCTCCTCGCTGTCCCGCGCCGCATCGGTGTCCTCGATGCGGAAAATGAGCTTGCCGCCGGTGTGCCGGGCGTACGCCCAGTTGTATAGCGCGGTACGGACCATGCCGACGTGCGGCAGGCCGGTCGGCGAGGGACAGAACCGCACGCGGACGTCGGATCCGGAGGCGGTCGTGGTGCGGGGATCGGGAGTAGCCATAGCCCTTCGATTCTAGGTGCGGACGGCATAGCCTCCGAGCAGGGACCGAGGCCGGACGGAGGATCCCCGCCCGGCCCCGGATCGTGGACCTACTGTGCGACGAGTTGAGCGACGTATCCCGGCACCATGGGCGCGCCCCATCCGGTGGTCAGGTCGTATCCGTTCGTCGTGGCGTAGCCCGGAACCGTGTTGGGGGTGAGCGAGCCGTCGCTCGCGAGCGCCCACATCCGGTTGCTGTCGAGCACACCGCTCGGCGTCGTGCCGTACGTCCGCGGCACCAAGTCGTTGAACGCCGTGGAGTGGTCGAACGACGCACTGTAGAGCGCCTTGTTCAGATCGCCGATCGGGCCCTTGCCCGCGGCCGCTCTGGCCTGGTTCGCGATGGCGGTCGCTGCCGCCGCCTGCGGCGAGGCCGCCGACGTGCCRCCGTACACGCCCCAGGCCGCGGGGCCTTCGGTGCTCGGGAAGTACGTGTGGTAGACGAGCACGCCGCCGTTCACCGCCGCGTTCCACGCGATGTCCGGAACGCCGCGCGCGCCGCCGACCACGCCGGAGACGCCGTCCTGGAAGGCCGGGCGCGGATAGATCGTGGACAGGCCGCCGCCGGTTCCGATCTGGAAGCCGCCCTCGTTCCACACGGGCTCGGTGTTCCCGCCGGAGTTCCACGCCCAGTACGCCGGGTTGCGAGCGCCGCTCGCGAGATACGGCACGTCCTGGGTGGGATTCCACGTCCAGCCGTCCTGCACCTGGGTGCCTCCGACGGACGTCACGTACGGGGAGACGTTCGGGTAGCTGACCTCGGGCGTCGTGCCCACGGTCGTGGAGCGCTTCACGTTCGTGTACCCGGTGGATCCGTCGTCGCCCGAGGAGGCGAAGAACGTGTCCCCCTTCGCCTGGCCCCGCTGGAAGGTCTGGTCGAACTTCGTGAACTGCGACTTCGCGGCGTTGGCGGATCCGAACGTCTGCTCATCGGTGCCGAACGACATCGAGAACACGGTGCCGGACGGGTACTTCGCGATAGCCCAGTCGACCGCCTTCATCAAGTTCGGCAGGCCTTGCACGCCCTGCGTCTCCGCGGGCGGGGTGGCGAGCAGCACGATGTGCGCCTTCGGCGCCATCGCGTACGCCCACTGCACGTCGAGGTTGGCCTCCCCCGCCCAGCCTGCGGCGGAGTTCGGGCCGGATTGCCCGACACCCTTGCCGGTCGGGTTCTTGTAGTCGGGCATGCCGAGCGGCGCCACCGACTCGAAGTCGGGCGTCGGACCGCCGAAGGTCTGCGCGAAGAAGTTCAGGTCGTCCGCGGCGGTGGGGCTGCCGTAGGCGTCGACGAGCACGATCGTCTGGCCGGCGCCGTCGTTGCTGGACGCGAGCGGCCCGAGGCCGTAGTGCGCGCGCAGCTGATCCGGCGTGTAGCAGTGGATCGTGGTGGAGACCCGGTTGTCCGGTGCGGGCCGCTGACAGGCGATCGCCGCACCGTCGGCGTCGGCCTGGGAGGTGAACGCACTGTCCGGCGCCTGCGCCGCGAAAGGTGCGACGGCCGCTGCGGCCGGGGGTGGAGACGAGACCGGGGAGAGAGCGAGAGCGGTCGCCCCCGCCATCGCCGAGACGCCGAGTGCGGCGAAGAGGGTCTTGGTACGTGACATGCCAACCTCCTTGTTGACGGATCACCCGAGCCGCCGGGTCAGCGACGCGGGACCGCCCACGACGCTACACCCGCGTCAGCGCCCTGATACCGGATGTTCAGCGGTCTCATAAGGACGGATCCCGGCGCATCACGGCGACCGCGGCGACGTGCTCTAGCGCCAGCACGCCGTCCGGCGCGCGGTCGGCGATCAGGTCGTCGAAACCCCGGCGGAAGCGGGCGCGATCGGGTGCGTCGAGCCCGAGATAGTAAGCGCCCGCGCCCGCCACGCCGCCTTCGACCGACGCCCACAAGGCCGCCGCCGGCGCGTTCCAGGTCCACTGMTTCTCCACCACGTCGGGAGAGGTCCAGCCTCCGTCTTGCAGCATCCGCGCGAAGCCGTCGGTCGTGCGCTCGAAGTCCTTGTCCGCCGGGAGCCGTCCGCCCGCCGCTGCCTCCAACCCGGCACGCTCGCACACCTCCGCCCAGAGCCACGACGGTGACCGGACCCAGATCGTCGCCGCGGCCGCGTCCCTCGTGACACGGCACAGCTCGGCTGCCGCGGCACGAGGATCCGGCACGTGGTTCAGGACGAAGTTCGCCACGACGGCGTCGAACGCTCCCTCCACGTCCGGCAGCTCGGGCAGTGCGCCTTCGCTGATCCGGACCTCAGGGTGGCGCCGCCGCGCGACCGCCCTCATGCTCTCCTCCGGCTCCCGCGCGTGGACGATCCAGCCGTCCGCGGCGAACGACGCTGCGAGCTCTCCCGTACCTGCTCCGACGTCGAGCACGGTGCGACCGGCACCGGGTCCGAGAAGCGCGCGGAGGGTCGCGCCCGTACCGGCGCAGAGCTCCGCATAGGACGCGGCGTAGGCCTCGCCGACTCCGCTCCAGGACTTCGGGCGACCCCTCATCGCTTCCCGAAGGGCGAGAGCACGACGATCGCGGCGACCACGACGAGGGCCGCGATGGCGAGCCCGGCGTACGAGAACGACTGCAGGATCACCCCGGCCAGCACCGCACCGCCCGCCGCGCTCAGGCTCATGAGCGAGTCGCTGCGCCCCTGGCGGCGCGTGCGCAGCTCGGGCGCGGACGCCTCGGTCAGCAGCGCCGCGCCGGCGACCGTCGCGGCGCTCCAGCCGAGTCCGAGCAGGATGAGCGCGACCATCACGCCCCACGTCGTCTCCCCCGCGAACATCGCGAAGCAGAGGGACGTGACGAGCAGCGCCTGTCCGAGCAGCACCGTGCGCAGCCGGCCCCAGCGGTCGGCGAGGATGCCGAACACCGGCGACAATCCGTACATCCCCGCGACGTGCATCGCGATCGTCACGCCGACGAGCACGGTCACGTCGAGTTCCATCGACATGCCGTCGTGCATGCCCGGCATCGCGCCGGACATGGCCATGTGCGATAGATGCACCGGGGTCATCGCCATGACCGAGGCCATCGTCACATGCGAGCCCGCGACCGCGAAGATCGCGTAACGGGCGGCGATCGGACGGTCGACGCGCTCGACGCCCGCGGCCATGGATCCGGTCTCGGGCAGCGTACGCGAGGTGAGGAGCGGATCCGGCCTGAGTGCGATCAGGTACAGCGCGAACGCCGCGATCTGCGCCACGAGCGAGAACAGGTAGGACCCGGTGTGCGGAGGCATGCCGATCGCCCTGCCGAGCTGTTCGCCAGGGCCCAGCAGCAATGGCCCCGCGACTCCGCCGATCGTGGTCGCCCACACGACGATCGACAGATCCCGCCCTCGATGCTGCGGCTGGGCGAGGTCGGTCGCCGCGAACCGCGACTGCAGGTTCCCGGCGTTGCCCATGCCGATCATGATGATTCCGACCAGCAGCAACGGGAATACGCGGATCGCGGCCGCGCCGATCACCACGACGATGCCGACGAGGGCGAGCAGGTTGCCCGCCGTGAGTGCGAGACGGCGCCCGCGGAGACCGGCGAGGCGGGCGAGCGGGATCGCCGCGAGGGCGGCGCCGAGCGTCACCGAGGCGGTCGCGAGACCAGAGAGCGCATCGCTGCCGGAGATATCCGCCGCGAGCAGCGCCCCCAGCGAGACGGTGGCGCCGAACGCGATCCCCCCGAGGACCTGACCGAGCGAGAGGATTCCGACGGTGCGACGCTGGATCCTGCCGCGATCCAGTTCGGTCAGGGTCGCCGCGGTCACGAGGCGGGAAGGGCGTCGCGCACGGCGTTGCGCAGCGTGCCGATTCCGGAGATCTCGACCTCGACCGTGTCACCCGCCCCGAAGGCGCCCACACCGGCCGGAGTGCCGGTCATGATCACGTCGCCCGGGAGCAGGGTGAAGACGGCCGACGCGTACGCGATGATGTCGGCGACCGAGTGGATCATGTCGGTGAGCGGGGCGTGCTGGCGCACCTCGCCGTTCACGCGGGTGGTCAGCTCGGCCGCGTCGAGATCGAAGTCGGTCTCGATCCAGGGGCCGAGCGGGCAGAAGGTGTCGAAGCCCTTCGCGCGCGACCACTGGCCGTCTTTGCGCTGCAGGTCGCGGGCGGTCACGTCGTTGCCGACGGTGTATCCGAAGACGTACTTGTGCGCGTTCTCTGCGGCGACGTTCTTGGCGATGCGCCCGATCACGACGACCAGCTCGCCCTCGTGCTCGGTGCGCTCGGAGAGCGCGACGGGGCGCACGATCGTGTCGCCCGGACCGATCACCGCGGTGTTCGGCTTGAGGAACAACAGCGGCTCGGCCGGCGCTTCGCCACCCATCTCCGCGGCGTGGTCGTGGTAGTTCTTGCCGACGCAGACCACCTTGGAGCGCGGGATCACGGGGGCGAGCAGCGCGGCATCCGCGAGCGGCACCCGCTCCCCCGTCGTCTCATAGCCTGCGAACATCGGGTCGCCGGCCAGCACGACCAGCTCGCCCTCATCGAGGATCCCGTACTTGATGCCGTCATTGTGGCTGAACCGAGCGATCTTCACGGATTCAGCCTAGCCAGCGCCGCGCGTCGACGCGCGACAACGGCGTGCGGATCCCCGGGCTCACGCGCTGCATGTCCCACTTTCGGCGGTGAAACGGCGTCCAAACTCACGCATGTCCCACTTTCGGCGTCCAAACGCGGCCCAAGCTCGCCGAAATCGGGACACGGTGGCACCAAAAGTGGGACACGGTCCGTCAAGACGGGCCGTGTCCCACTTTTGGTTAATGCGGGATCCGGAGGTCAGGCGTGGTCGGCCTTGTTGCCGCCGGCCTCGAGCACGTCGCCCGCCGGGAGCTCCTTGTGCCCGCCGAACTGCAGGCGCATCGCGGAGAGCACCTGGTTGGCGAACAGATCCTCGTCGCGCGATGCGAAGCGCTCGAACAAGGAGGCGGCGAGCACCGGCACCGGCACACCCACGTCGACGGCGGCCTTGACCGTCCAGCGGCCCTCACCGGAATCCGAGACGCGCCCGGCCAACCCCTGAAGCGTGGGGTTGCCCTGCAGCGCCGCTGCGGTGAGGTCGAGCAGCCACGACGAGATGACGGATCCGCGACGCCACAGTTCGGCGACCTTCGGGGTGTCGATGTCGAACTGGTAGTACTCGGGCTCCTCGAGCGGGGCGACCTCGGCCGAGTGCTCCGCCTCGCGGATCCCCGCGTCCGCGTTCTCGAGGAGGTTCAGTCCCTCGGCGAGCGCGGCCATGACGCCGTATTCGATGCCGTTGTGCACCATCTTCACGAAGTGTCCGGCACCCGAAGGTCCGCAGTGCAGGAAGCCCAGCTCCTCGGGAGCCAGCTCGCCGGTGCGGCCGGGCGTGCGCTCGACATCGCCGACGCCCGGGGCGATCGTCTCCAGGATCGGCGTGATCCTGGCGAACGCCTCGTCCGGGCCCCCGACCATGAGGCAGTATCCGCGCTCCAGCCCGAACACCCCGCCGCTGGTGCCGACGTCGACGTAGTTCAGGCCCTTCTCGCGCAGCGCCTTGGCGCGGCGCACGTCATCGCGGTAGTTCGAGTTGCCGCCGTCGATGAGGATGTCCCCCGGCTCCAGCAACCCGCTGAGCTCCTCGACGACACGACCGGTGAGACCGGCCGGGATCATCAGCCAGATGACCCGCGGGCCGTCGAGCTTCGCCACGAGGTCGGCGTAGTCGGTCGCCCCGATCGCCCCCTCCGCCACGAGCGCGGCGACGGCATCCGGGTTGACGTCGTAGACGACGCACTCGTGCCCTCCGCGCATCAGGCGGCGCACGATGTTCGCGCCCATCCTTCCGAGTCCGACCATGGCCAGCTTCATAGCAGGGTCCTCTCCTGTCAGAGATCGCGATTGGTGCGCCGCCTCCGCGTCAGAGGCGGCGGGGTCGTCGGGGGTCAGCCGTCCAGACGGACGAGCCAGCCGCGCGTGTCCTCGCGACGGCCGTACTGGATGTCGGTGAGCTCCTCGCGCAGCGACATCGCGAGTTCGGTCGATGCCGGCCCGGAGTGCACGATCTCGAAGTCGTCGGCCATGAGGGATCCGATCGGCACCACGACCGCGGCCGTGCCGCACGCGAAGGCTCCCACGATCTCGCCCGATGCGGCGCCGTCGCGCCACTCCTGGATGGAGAGCCTACGCTGCTCGACCTCGAGCCCGCGGTCCTTCGCGAGCTGCAGGATCGAGGCGAGCGTGATGCCCTCGAGGATGGAATCGCTGGCAGGGGTGATCAGCTTGTTGTCGCGGGTGACGAGCACGAGGTTCATGCCGCCGAGTTCCTCGATGTACTCCCCGTCGAGGAACAGGACCTGCTGGCAGCCCTTCTTGTACGCCTCCTCCTGCGGAAGCAGGCTCGAGGCGTAGTTGCCGCCGGTCTTGGCGGCGCCCGTGCCGCCGTGGCCGGCGCGGGCGTAGTCACGGGACAGCCAGATGTTCACCGGCTGCACACCACCGGGGAAGTACGCCCCCGCCGGGCTCGCGATGAGGTAATAGGCCACCTTCTTCGCCGCGCGCACGCCGAGAAACGCCTCCTTGGCGAACATGAACGGGCGGAGGTAGAGGCTCTCCTCGGGGTTGCTGGGCACCCACGACGAGTCGACGGCGACGAGCTGCTTGAGCGACTCGACGAAGAGCTCGGTCGGCAGCTCGGGCAGCGCCAGGCGCCGCGCGGAGCGCTGCAGCCGGGCAGCGTTGCGGTCGGGACGGAACGTCCAGACAGATCCGTCCGCGTGACGGTAGGCCTTGAGGCCCTCGAAGATCTCCTGCGAGTAGTGCAGCACAGCGGCCGCCGGGTCGAGCTCGATGGGCCCGTAGGGCGAGACGCGCGGGCGGTGCCAGCCGCCCTTTTCCGACCAGCACAGATCGACCATGTGGTCGGTGAAGTACTGCCCGAAGCCGGGTGCAGCGAGGATCTCCTCGCGCTCAGCATCGGAGCGCACGTTCTCGTTGCGAGTGACGCGCCAGATGAGTCCGGCGGGTGACGGGGCCTGAAGGGGGAGTTCGATGGTCATGAGTGCGTCCTGACAGGTCGAAGGGTGCGGCGTCGTGCGCTGACTTCAGATTACGCCTGGAGTCGGGCGATGATCGCCGCGCCGGTCTGTTCGGTGGTGCGGGCGCCGTCCCGCGCGGCGATGTCCTCTTCGACCGCGCGGTGCACGCGCGCGGCMTCGTCGCTCAGCCCCAGGTGGTCCAGGAGCAACGCGACCGAGAGGATCGCTGCGGTCGGGTCGGCCTTCTGCTGACCCGCGATGTCGGGTGCCGAGCCGTGCACCGGCTCGAACATCGACGGGAACGCGCCGTCGGGGTTGATGTTGCCCGAGGCGGCGAGACCGATGCCACCGGTGACGGCGCCGGCCAGATCCGTGAGGATGTCCCCGAAGAGGTTGTCGGTGACGATGACGTCGAAGCGCGAAGGGTGGGTGACCAGGAAGATCGTGGCCGCATCGACGTGCAGGTAGTCTACGGCCACGTCCGGGTGCTCCAGCGCCACCTCGTCGACGATGCGCTTCCAGATCGCGCCGGCGTGCACGAGCACGTTGGTCTTGTGCACGAGAGTGAGCTTCTTGCGGCGCTTGTCGGCGAGCGCGAAGGCATAGCGCACGACCCGCTCGACACCGAACGCGGTGTTCACGCTGGTCTCGTTCGCGACCTCGTGCGGAGTGCCCTTGCGGATGGCGCCGCCGTTGCCGACGTAGGGCCCCTCAGTGCCCTCGCGGACGACGACGAAGTCGATCTCGCCCGGCTCGGCCAGCGGTCCCGATGCGCCGGGGTAGAGCCGGGAGGGGCGCAGATTCACGTAGTGATCGAGCTCGAAGCGGAGCTTGAGCAGCAGACCGCGCTCGATGTTGGCGTCCTTCAGGCGCGGATCCCCCGGCTGACCGCCGACGGCGCCCAGCAGGATCGCGTCGTGAGAGCGGATCGCATCCAGGTCCTCGTCGGTCAGGGTTTCGCCCGTCTCGAGGAATCGTGCGGCGCCGAGCGAGAACCGGGTCTTCTCGAACGTCACGGCGCTCGCGGCGGTGACGGCGTCGAGCACCTTCTCCGCCTCGGCGACGACCTCGGGACCGATGCCGTCACCCGGGATGACAGCCAGCTTCACGACACGGGACGACGATTCCGACACGGGCGCTCCTTGCGATTCGATGCGGGTGGAGGATCCCAGGCTATCGGGAGCGACGACCCCGAACCGCCCGAAGTCCCCCCTCCATTCCGAGTCGTCCCCGTCAGCGCACCCTCTGGGCTCCGCTGACGGGGACGACTCGGAATGCGGAGGTCAGTTGCCGAGGCGGCGGCCGAGGGTGAGTGCGGCGATCGTGGCCGCGCAGACGACCAGCGCGCCGCCGATGAGCGAGGTCACCATGACGCCGGTGCCGAATGCATCGGCCGCGGCCTGCTGCAGCGCCTGCCCGAGCGCACCCGGCAGCTGCTCGGCGGCGGAGAACGCTCCGGCGAGCGTCTCCCTGGCTCGGTCGGCCAGCGCTTCCGGCACACCCTCGGGGACGACCAGCGAGGTCCGGTAGAACGCCGTGATGATGCCACCCAGGATCGTGGTGCCGAGCACGGCGCCGAGCTCGTACGCCGTCTCGGACACCGCGCTGGCCGCGCCGGCCTTCTCCGGCGGAGCCGCGGCGAGGATGAGCTCGTTCGAGACCGTCTCCGCGGCGCCGATGCCGATGCCGAGCAGCACGAACGCGACGATCAGCGGGGCGACGCCGTGGGCGTGCGTCGTGAAGGCCACGACGAGATACCCGGCGAGCGAGAAGACCAGAGCGGACGGCACCAGGATCTCGGGACGCACACGACGCGCGATCGGCACGACGACGAGGCCGGAGACGATCATTACGGCCATGCCGGGGATGAGCGCGAGGCCGGCGTCGACGGGCTTGAGCCCGAGCACGAGCTGAAGATGCTGCGAGACGTAGTACAGGAAGCCGACGAGGGCGACGACGCTGAGCAGGTTCACCAGGATCGCGCCGCTGAACATCCCACGGCGGAAGAGCGCCATGTCGAGCATCGGGGTCTCGGCGCGCAGCTGCCKGCGCACGAACAGCACGCCCATGCCCACGCCGATCACGAACAGGATCACGACGAGCGGGGTGATGCCGTCGACCGCGAACTCCTTGATCGCGTAGACCACGGGCACCATGGTGGCCATCGACATGAGGATGCTGAGCAGGTCGATCCGGCCCGGGTGCGGGTCGCGGCTCTCCGGCACCAGGATCGGCGCGAGGATCAGCAGCGGGATCAGTACCGGCACCGCCACGAGGAACACGGATCCCCACGCGAAGTGCTCGAGCAGCACTCCCCCGACGATCGGCCCGAGGGCGGAGCCAGCGGAGAAAGCGGCCGCCCACACGGCGATCGCCAGCCGTCGCTGCTCGCGGTTCTGGAACACCGAGCGCAGCAGTGAGAGCGTCGACGGCATGAGCATGGCGCCGAAGAACCCGAGCAGCGCGCGGGCGGCGATCAGCAGCGTCGCGGTCGGGGCGAACGCGGCGAGCGCCGAGACGAGCGCGAAGCCGGTGGCGCCGATGAGCAGCATCTTCCGCCGGCCGAAACGGTCGCCGAGCGTGCCCATCGTCACCAGGAGGCCCGCGAGCACGAGCGGGTAGACGTCGATGATCCACAGCTGCTCGACGCCGCTGGGGCTCAGGGCCGTGGAGATCTCAGGCAGGGCGAAGGAGAGCACGGTGTTGTCGACCGAGACGAGGAGCACCGGCAGCATGAGCACGACCAGCGCCGCCCAGCCGCGTGCACCGACGCGGGGGCCGTCTTCGGTCCCCGGCAGGGAGATCGACGCTGTAGCGGACATGTTGCACCTCTCGGATCCATCGCGGAAGGACGAGTTACTTAACCGTCCGGATGGTATAGTAACAGATATGGCCAGACCTCCGCATGCCAGAGAGCGCGTCCTCGACGCCTTCGAGGCCCTCCTCCTCTCGGACGGCGAGCGCGCCGCGACGCTCGATGCCGTCGCCCGGGCAGCCGAAGTCTCGAAGGGCGGTCTGCTCTACCACTTCGGGTCGAAGGACGAGTTGGCGGCCGCGATGATCGCGCGTCTCGCCCGGCTCGCCGACGAGGACGTGGCGCAGATCCGCGCCGCTCCGGAGGGCCCCGTGGAGTACTACCTGCGCACCTCCGTAATGATGAACGACGCCCTCGACCGCGCGATCATCGCCGTCTCCCGGCTGGCGCAGGGCGGAAGCAGCACCGCCATCGAGGCCCTGCACCGCATGCGCGAGGAGTCGGCGGAGGCGATCCGCCCGCACGTGAGTGATCAGGCCGCGCTCGATCTCGTGATGCTGCTCAGCGACGGCCTCTTCTTCAACAACACCCTGGAATCGCACGGTCCTGTCGACGGCACAGACGGGGTCGTTCCCGTCGGGGCGGATCTGGACGCCTTGATCGCCCTGGTGCTCCGCCTCGTCGAGCGCTGACCCCGCCCCCACCGGACGAAGAAACCGCCGCCGCGGGATGACCCGGGGCGGCGGTTTGTTCGCGGAACGGTGTCAGGCCTCGATGAGCTCGATCTGACGGAACAGGTCGGCATCGATCGCCTCGCGCACCTCGTCGAGGAGCGTCTCGGGAATCGGCGAGTCGAGCGTGAGCACCGACAGGGCCTGGCCGCCGGCGGTCTCACGGGCGATCTGCATCCCGGCGATGTTGATGCCGGCGTCGCCGAAGCGCTGACCGTACACCGCGACGATGCCGGGGCGGTCGGTGTACAGCATCACGACGTGGTGCTTCTCGATCGGCAGCTCGACCGCGTGGCCGTTGATCGCGACGAGCTTCTCGATCTGCTTCGGGCCGGTCAGAGTGCCGGAGACGGAGACCTGGCTGCCGTCGGCGAGCGCGCCGCGGAGCGTGACGACGTTGCGGTACTCGTCGCTGACGTCGTCCTGCACGAGGCGTACGGCGACGCCGCGCTGCTCGGCGAGCAGCGGAGCGTTCACGTACGACACGGTCTCGCTCACGATCGGGGTGAACACGCCCTTGAGCGCAGCCAGGCGCAGCACGCCGACGTCGTAGCCGTTGAGCTCGCCGTGCACCTCGACGTCGAGGCTCGTGAGCGGCGAGTGCGCGAGGCCGGAGAGGATCTGACCGAGCTTCTCGGTGAGCGGGATGCCGGGGCGCACGTACGGGTCGATGACGCCGCCGGCCACGTTGACCGCGTCCGGGACCAGGTCACCGCCGAGCGCGAGGCGCACGGAGCGCGCGACCGAGACGCCGGCCTTCTCCTGCGCCTCGTCCGTCGACGCACCGAGGTGCGGGGTCACCACGACGTTCGGGAGCGAGATCAGAGCGTGCGCAGAGCCGCCCTCGACCGGCGGCTCTGAGGTGAAGACGTCGAGTCCCGCGCCGGCGATCTCGCCGTTCTGCAGCGCGACCAGCAGCGCCTCCTCGTCGATGAGACCGCCGCGCGCGACGTTGACGACGTAGGCCGTCGGCTTCATCGCGCGGAACTGCTCGGCGCCGATCATGCCGGTGGTCTCCGGGGTCTTCGGCATGTGGATCGTGAGGAAGTCGGACTCGGCGACGAGCTCTTCCAGGCTCACCAGCTGCACGCCGAGCTGCTGCGCGCGGGCGCTGGTCACGTAGGGGTCATAGGCGATGAGGCGCGTGTCGAATCCCGCCAGACGTGCGGCGACGAGCGCCCCGATCCGCCCCAGGCCGACGATGCCGATCGTCTTCTCGAAGAGCTCGACGCCGGTGTAGGAGCTGCGCTTCCACTGCCCTGCCGACAGCGAGCCGTGGGCCGCGGGGATGCGGCGGGCGAGGCTGAGGATGTGGCCGACCGTGAGCTCCGCGGCGGAGACGATGTTCGACGTGGGCGCGTTCACGACCATGACGCCCGCGGCCGTCGAGGCCTTGATGTCGACGTTGTCCAGGCCCACGCCGGCGCGGGCGACGACCTTCAGCACGGGCGCGTGCGAGAGCGCCTCTGCGTCGATCTTGGTGGCCGAGCGGATCAGCACGGCGTCGGCGTCGGCGAGAGCGGCGAACAGTGCCTCCCGGTCTGTGCCGTCCACCGAGCGGACGTCGAAATCGGGGCCCAGCGCGTCCACCGTGGCCGGAGACAGCGTCTCGGCGAGCAGGACGACGGGCTTGCGGGCGGACGTGTTCACGGCGTTCTCAGGCACAGAGATCCTTCGGGACAGGAGGGAGGGGGCCGATGCGCCGCACCGTTGGGGCGCGATAGTGCGAACACTCTACCCGAGGGCGCAGCGCCTCCCGGACCGTGTGACGGCCCGGGACAGGGGCGGTCAGTGCGCGCCGGAGAGCGTGTACCCGACCACGTCGAGCCAGAACACGGCCACCAGCCCCAGGCCGGCGAGCAGCACGAGCGCCACCGTGCCGAGCCGGCGTCGCCGGGTCACCGCGATCGCGACGACGTAGATGACGGCGGGGAGGATGATCGCCAGGATCAGCGCCACCCACGTCGTCGCCCCGACGGCGAGGCCGACGAGCGGGATCATGTATCCGATCGCGTTCCAGATCGCGTAGGCGTAGAGCAGGCCAAACACGCCCAGCAGCGTGTAGAAGAGCCAGCGGGGACGCCGCGGCTCCACCTGCGGTGCGGTCGTCATCGACTCGGCGCTCATGCTCCCACCGTCCCGAACATCACGAAGGGCCACGGCACCAGCAGCGCGGCGCCGGCGATCAGCGACACGATCCGGATCCAGGTCGCGCTGCCGCGGGTCAGCACCCAGGCGGCTGCGAACCACAGGATCGGCGCGAGGGCGGCGAGCCACATCCAGGGGAAGTACGTCCAGTCGCCGAGCAGGAGGGACGCGCGCGGACGCAGCCGGAAGCCTCCTATGATCCATCCCACAGCGAAGAGCAGGTACACCCCGCCGATGATCCCGTAGAAGACCAGCGCGGCGTTGCCGATCGCCGCGGGCTCGTCGTCGGCGTCCGCCTGGATCTCCGCGGCGGACGTCGCGCCAGTCGTCGCGCCGGTGGTCGCCGCGTGCTCCGCGGCAGGCGCCTCGGCCGCGCTCTGCGCAGCCCGCTCCGCCTCGGGAGCGGCGTCGGCGGGAGCGCCATCCGCGGAGGCCTGAGCCTCGGGAGCTGCGGGAGCCGGGTGGTTCGCGGGAGCGTCCGGCGCATCGGGCTCGTCGCCCTCCCAGCGCAGCGCGTCGTCCGGATCGGTCGTCATGCGTCCAGCGTAGCGACCGATATCCCCGGATCCGCGGGCCCCCGCCGCTAGGCTCAGGTCCAGCATCAGGCGGAAAGGACCACCGTGCCCGAGAACAGCAGCCACAAGCCCGCCAGAGCGGCGGCCAGCAAGCCCGCGTCGACCGCGTCGAAGGCCGCGGCCGGCGCCGACGGTCCGGCGGATCCTCCCGCCGACTGGACCCCGACCCCCGAGGCCAAGGCGACCGCGACCCGGTTCCGCTGGATCGCCGCCGTCCTCTGGGCCGTCGCGATCGCCGCAGAGGCGGTCGGCATCTTCTGGCTGCTGCGTCAGCGCCAGTACGTCGGCGAGGACGGCAAGCTCGTCCGCAACCCCGACACCGGCCTCCTCGAGCAGCAGGGGGCGACGGCGCAGTTCCCGCAGTGGGCGTTCATCACGCTCCTCTGCCTCTTCGTCGTGATCGCCGCGCTGTCGATCACCGGATCCTTCCTGTGGAAGAAGGCGAATCGCCTGGATCCGGCCCGTCGCTCCGAGACCGTTCGGTTCTTCGTGCAGAACCAGCTGGGCGCGATCATCGCGATCATCGCGTTCGTGCCGCTCATCATCATGGTGTTCCTGAACAAGGACATGAGCAAGGGGCAGAAGACCACCGCCGGCATCGTCGGCATCGTGCTGGCGGCCCTCGCGGTCGTGCTCGGCATCGACTTCAACCCCTCGTCCGTCGAGCAGTACACCGCCGATCAGTCGACGGTCATCCAGCTGCTCGGGCAGGACAAGGTGGTCTGGGTCGACGGCGGAACCGTCTACCACGTGTGCGAGCAGGTCTCGGCGATCCAGACCGGCAGCGACAAGCGCACCGGCACGACCGCCCAGGCCGTCGAGGCGGGGAAGACCCGTCTCACGCTCGAGTTCGCGTCCGAACTCCGCAAGTGCGGGCTCGCCGTTCCGGAGAACTCGCCCGCCATCGCCGACGCCCTGCGCGCCATCCGCGACGGCAAGACCGACACGACGCTGCCGGCGCCGGTGTGGGCGAACGCCTCCGACGCTCCGATCACAGTGCCGGATGCCCCGTCCTCGGGCTCGGAGCCCGCGCCGACGAGCACCCCGTGATCACCGTCCTCCGCTGAACTGCGGCGAACAGAAGAGCGCGACGTCCCCTTTCCGGGCGTCGCGCTCTTCTGTTCGAGCGCGGTTCGCGCAGGCTCGCCTCGGGTCAGCTCCGGCTGCGCACCGCGGCGGCCGCGCGGCGCACGATGTCGCCGTCGGTCACTTTGAAGCCGGTGCTGCCGCCGCCGGGCCCGCTGGGTGCGGCATCGCCCGAGGGGCGCCGGGCGGAGAGGTGGATCGCATCGGCGCCGCACCCGGTCAGTGCGGGGATGTCCTCGACCCGCACGCCGCCGCCGGCCATGAGCTGCAGTCGTCCCGCCGCCGCTTCGGCGAGGGCGCGCAGCGTCTCAACGCCGTCGATGCTGCGCGCGGCGCCTCCGCTCGTCAGCACGCGCCGCGCCCCGCACTCGACGAGGTCCTCGACGAGGGCCGCCGGGTCCAATACCGTATCGATCGCCCGATGGAACACGAGATCCACGCCGCCTGCAGCATTCCGCCAACGCTCGAGGGCACGGCGATCCACGGCGCCCTCCGCGGTCAGTGCGCCGACCACGACAGCTCCCGCCCCACGCCGGACGATGTCGGAGATGTCGTCGGTCACCAGGTCGATCTCCTCCGCACTGTAGACGAACCCGCCGACACGTGGCCGGACGAGCACGGCGACCCGCGCCGGATCACCCGCGACGGCGAGCACGGCGTCGATCGTCGCTCCCGAGGGCGTGAGGCCCCCGGTCGCCGCCAGCGCCTGGCAGAGCTCGACACGATCCGCCCCGCCCTCGAACGCGGTCCGCGCCCCGGCCGGCCCGTCGACCGCGATCTCCAGTGCGATGCGCGTCATGGCACGACCGTGAGGGTCGCGACGGGCTCGGCGCGCAGCGCCGCGGGGATGCCCACGATCCGCGTGCCCTCGGCCGCGGTCACCGACTCCACGGCGGAGCCGTCCGCCCACCACGCCTCGCCGTCGGCCAGTTCCGCCGGGAGCCGGAGCTCGCCACTGCTCGGATCAAGAGCGTGCACGTGCACCCCGCCCGCCGACCGCGTGTAGCGACGCGGCTCGCCCGTCTCCTCGCCGAAGCGCACCCAGGGACGCGTCCCATGGATCGCGTCTCCGTTCGCGCGCATCCACGCGCCGAGCTCGCGCATCGTCCGCCGCTGCAGTTCGGGGATCCGCCCGGCAGCATCGGGACCGACGTTGATGAGCAGGTTCCCGTTCTTGGAGACGACGTCGACGAGCATCCGGATCAGATCCGGCCCGGACAGCGTCTGACGCTCGTCCTCGGCCTGGTTGTACCCGAACGAGTATCCGAGTCCGCGCGTGGACTCCCACGGCGCGTCGAGGATCCCGGGGATGTGGGTGTACTCCCGGGTGAGGAAGCCGTGGTAGGGCACTCCCCAGCGGTCGTTCACGACGCCTTCCGGCACGTGCTCGAAGTAGCGGCGCAGCAGCGCGGCGACGGCGAAGTCGTCGTCGCCCTTGCCGCCGTCTGGCCACTCGATATCGTTCCAGAGCACGTCCGGCGAGAACCGTTCGACGAGCTCATCCAGCTGCGCAGCCGCATAGCGCGAGAAGTACTCGTCGTTGCGGCGGTAGCGGAACAGGTCGGTGTCCGACTCGATCGCGGGGAAGTCGCTCGCGTGCCAGTCCAGCGCTCCGGAGAAGTACACGCCGAACCGCGCGCCGGCACGTCGCGTCGCGTCGTGGAGCTCCGCGATCAGGTCCCGCCGGGGCCCGCGGGCCACCGCATTGAAGCCGGTCGTGCCCGTGCCCCACAGGCAGAAGCCCTCGTGGTGCTTGGTCGTCGGGATGACGTAGCGGGCCCCGGCGTCCACGAGCTCGCCGACGAAGGCGTCGGCGTCGAAGGACGACGCGTCCCAGAGGTCGGCGAGGTCCTCGTACGAGGTGCCGGGTCCGTAGAGCTCCTGGTGCCGCTGCCAGGTGGGACTGCCGGCGATCCGCACGGTGTTGCCGTACCACTCCGCGTACTGATGCCAGGCGTAGGCATCCTCGGTCGGGATGTTCACGCCCTCGCCGTGCTGCACGGCCCAGGCCGGCACCGAGTACAGACCCCAGTGCACGAAGAAGCCGAGCTTGGCGTCGCGGTACCAGTCCGGCACGCCGGCGGCCGGGTAGGCGGGGGCGGCGGATCCGAAGTCGGGTCCGGTGCGCTTCTCGAAGTTCATCATGCGGACGGCTCCTCTCCGCGACGGCTCACATGCGCGGTGAGCGCGGGGACGCCGTCCGCGTGGAACGGGAAGACGCCCGGTGCGAGCCGGTGGTGGCCCAGGCGCAGCAGATCCTGATCCACGCCGCCCGGGGTGAGCGCGAGCGTCCAGTCGGCGGCGAGATCGTACAACTCCGGCTCGAGGTAGCCGATTTTGACGATCACGATGTCGGCGGCCTCGGGATCCAGTCCCAGCATGCGGAAGTCGTCGAGGTGGTGGAAGGGCTTGCGCCGCTCGGTGACGATCGCGTGCACGCTGCCGGAGYGGATCACGACCTGGGTGCCGGCCTCGGGGTCGCCCTCGGTGATCGAGAACACCTCGCCCGTGAGAGCAACGGGGCCACGCGGTCCTGGATCCACCCGTCCGCCGACCTCGACGGCCACGGTCGCGCCGACACCGGCGGCCACCGCCTGCGCCACGGCGGCGGGGTCGAACACGGAGGCATGCACCACGACGTGTCCCTCCTCGACGAACTCCGGGCGCGCGAGCAGCTCGCCGAGAGCCCAGGAGACGTCGCCCGCCCCGCCGGCGGTCGGGTTGTCGCCCGAGTCGGAGATGACGTACGGGCGTGCCGCGTCCGGCGCGAGCGCCCGCTCGAGCGCCTCGCCGAAGGTCGCGGTCGGTCCCACGAAGACGAAGTCGGCGCGCGCGTCCCAGTACTGCCGGGCCAGACGCTCGGCCTCCCGCGCGATGACCGCGCGGTCATCGCCGGTCACCATCACGATCGCCATGTTGCGGGGCTCATCGGCCCAGGCGTAGCCCACCCAGATCGCCGCGTCCACGACGCCGTCGAGCGCTTCGATCTCCGGCACCTGCGCGTAGATGCCCCGCGCCGGCTCCAGCCGGGTGCTGGTCTTCTCCCCCGGCAGCAGCACGGGCACGGGCACCCACGCCTTGTAGGGGCGCCGGCGCCGCGGATCGGATCCGTGCGGACCACGCAGGCGCGCGAGCAGGTTCCAGACCGCGCGCTCCTTCGTGTTCATCCAGTCCTCGTGCGGCGCCATCCGGTAGCAGGTCAGCAGATCCAGCGCGTCGCGCAGCACCTCCGACACGTTTCCGTGCAGGTCCATCGAAGTCGACACGAGCACGTCATCGCCGAGTTCGGCGCGCACGGCCGCCGCGAGATCGCCCTCGGCGTCCTGCATGCCCACGACGCTCATCGCACCGTGGATGTCGAAGAAGAATCCGTCGAACGGGCCGCCGGCGGCGATCTCCGCACGGATGCCGCGCACGATCGCCTCCTTCATCCGCAGATAGGTGGCCGGCGCCACCGCTCCGCCCGGCAGCGAACGGCCGTGGTGGATCGGCACCCACTCCGCCGCCTCGCGCAGTTCACGGCCGGCGTCGAGGAACGGGTAGTAGCCCACGAGGTCGGCGCCTTCGCGGATCGTGAAGGCCTCGTCGCCGGAGATGTGCGGCGAGAACGTGCTGGACTCGATCGAGATCCCGGCGATGCCGATCCGCGGGCGGATGAGCCCTCCGTCCTCGACGGCAGGGAGCGGCCCCATCCAGACCGTGTCGGCCTCGGGGCGGATGTTCGGGGTGGGCGCTGTCATGACGGCTTTCGTTCCTTCTCAGGCAGTGCGGACGGTTCAGACGGTGGCGGGGACGATATCGGCGAGTCGCGCGGAGGCGAGCGCGGCGGCCCCGCGGGCGACGGCGTCGGCGGAGATCTCGGCGGGCACGATGCGCAACGGGAACCCCGAGACCGGGGCGTCGGTGCGCAGCGTATCCAGGATGCCGGGCTCGAGCAGATCCCACGCCTCGCGCACCCCTCCGCCGATCACGACCATGCCGAGATCGAGCAGGGAGGATGCGACCGAGGCGGCGAGAGCCGTCGCACGCGCCGCGTCCGTGAAGACGGCCACCGCTGCGGTCTCCCCCGCCCTCGCTCGATCGGCGATCTCCGGGGCGGTGGCGGCGGATCCGGTGGCCGCGCGGTAGCGACGCGCGATCGAGGTGCCGGAGGCGAGAGTCTCCAGATGTCCGGTCTGCCCGCAGGTGCACACCAGGTCGCTGAAGCCCGGCGTGTGCCCGATCTCCCCCGCCGCGCCGTGGACGCCGTGGTGCACCGCTCCGTCGAGGGCGATCGCGCCGCCGACGCCGGTGCCGAGCATGATGCCGAGCACGTCGCGCTCCCCTCGGGCCGCACCCCAGCGCAGCTCGCCGAGCAGGAAGGCGTTGACGTCGTTCTCGACCCACACCGGCGCGCCGAGGCGGCCCTCGAGCTCGGCGGCGAGAGGGAATCCGGTCCAGTCGGTGAACGTGGCCGAGGCGGCGACGACGATGCCGCGATCCTGGTCGATCACACCGGCGGCGCCGACGCCCGCGCCGGCCAGGGACACGTCCAGTGCACGGCACAGCCGGAGGACGAGATCCGCGGCGGCATCCGCCATCGCGGTGCCGCCCTCCGCGGCGGGCGCTGGCACGACGCCCTTCGCGAGGACCGCGCCGGTCTCGTCGGTCAGCACGGCGGAGATCTTCGTTCCGCCGATGTCGATGCCCGCGATCACGGGCGCGCTCGTCTCCCGGTGCGGCCCGGCACCGGATCCTTCGTCGTGCGTCATCGTCCGCCGAGCCCCGCCATCGCGATGCCCTTGACCAGGTGCTTCTGCAGCACGATCACGAGCACCGTCGTCGGCACCATGGAGATGATCGCGGCCGCCATCTGCAGATCCCAGCGCGTGCCGGTGAGACCCGAGAAGGTCGCGAGACCCACGGGGAGCGTGCCGTGCGCGTTGTAGTCGACCGTCACGATCAGCGGCCATAGGTAGCTGTTCCAGAAGGAGAGGAAGGTGAAGACGGAGAGTACCGCGACCGCCGACTTGGCGAGCGGCAGGATGATCTGCAGGAAGGAACGCAGGGGGCCTGCGCCGTCGACGCGGGCGGCCTCTTCGAGCTCGTACGGGATCCCGCGGAAGAACTGGCGCATGAGGAACGTGCCGAACGCGGTGAACGCGAACGGGAAGATCAGCGCCTGGTACGTGTCTACCCAGTTCAGCCACTGCATGACCTGGAACATCGGGATGACCAGCACCTCGGCGGGGACCATGAGGGTCGCGAGGAACAGCACGAACACCGCATCCCGGCCCCTCCAGCGCAGCCGGCCGAAGGCGTAGCCCGCGGTCGTCGAGACGATCAGCACGACCAGCGTTCCGGCGATCGCCACGAAGAACGAGTTGCCGATGTAGGTGAGGAACGGGCCGTACGCGAACACGTCGGCGAAGTTCGACCAGCGCACCTCGGAGCCGACCAGCTTCGGCGGCATCGAGAACATCTCGTTGTTCGGCTTGAGGGCCGAGAAGAACGAGTAGATGAGCGGCGAGACGAAGACGAGCGCCGCGAGGTAGACGAAGACGTGGGCGATGATGAGGCGGGTACGCTCGGCGGCGGACAGCGGCGCCTTCGAGCGCTTGCCGCGGTCCTCAGCCGCGACCTCGACCGTCTCGGCGGACTCGACGAGGGCCGCCTGCTGCAGATCAGTGCTCATAGTGCACCCACTTCTTCTGCGCCCCGAACTGCAGCGCGGTGATGATGATGATGAGCGCGAACAGGATCCACGCGCCGGCGGCGGCGATGCCGAGGTCCTGGAACTTGAAACCCTGGTTGTAGATGAACTGGACCAGGGGTTGTGTCGCGTTGCCCGGCCCGCCCCCGGTGAGCAGCTGCGGCTGCGCGAACACCTGCAGGGAGGTGATCATGGTCATGATCGTCGCGAAGAAGATCGACGGCGAGATCATCGGCACTACGACGCTCCACTGCATCCGCAAGCCCGAGGCCCCGTCGATCCGAGCCGCCTCGATGACCGACTCGGGCAGCTGCTCGAGGGCGGCGGAGAAGATGAGCATGTTGTAGCCGAGGCCCTGCCAGACGCTCATGATGATGACCATCGCCATGGCCCAGAACGGGTCGGCGAGGAAGTTCGGCAGCTTCATGCCGAACCAGCCCTGGGCGATGCCGTTGAAGAGACCCTGCGGCTGCAGCATCATCTTCCAGACCAGGACGCTTGCGACCATCGGCGTGACGACCGGGATGAAGAACAGCACGCGCAGAGCCCCGCGTCCGCGGATCCGCGGCCCGAGGGACATCGCCAGGATCAGGGAGCAGACGATGCTGAGCGGCACGTAGACGATCGTGAAGACGGCGGTGTTGCGCATCGCCGGCCAGAAGTCCGGGCTCGAGGTGAAGAGCTTGATGTAGTTCTCGACGCCGTTGAACGTCTTGTCGCCGAACGTGGGCCAGTTGTAGAAGCTCATCACGATGGAGAGCACGACCGGCACGACGGTGAACACGGCGAGGCCGATCAGGGCGGGGCTCGCGAAGCCGAGCGCCTGACGGCCCTCCGCACGCATGAGGGATCCGCGTCGGGGCGGAGCACCGCGTCGGCTCTGCGACGCGCGGCGGCGGGATGCGGCGATGGTCACCGTTCCTCCTTCTTCCAGAATGGTGTCCCGGTCCGGCGGACGGATCCGCCGGACCGGGAGAGGATCACTTGCCGAACTGCTGCTGGGCGCTCTTGAGCACGTCGGCCATGGGGGTCTGGCCGTTGTAGACGCTCACCAGCTGCGGCTGCACATAGGTGCCGACCTTGGACCAGTTGTCGGTGACGTACTGACCCTGCACGTTCGCGAAGGCGGCCTTGAAGACCTCCTCGACCTGCGCGCGGTACTTCTCATCGATCGACTCGAAGTAGAGCGGCTGGCTCTCCGTGCGCGCCGGGTAGCTGCGGCCCGAGGAGGCGATGTAGTCCTGCGAGTCCTTGCTGAGCAGGGATCCGAGCACCTTGAGCGCGGCGTCCTTGTTCTTGCAGGTCTTGGAGATGCCGTAGCCGGAGCCGAGGATGAGGCTCAGCGAGTCCTTGCCCTCACCCGGCAGCGGCGCCATACCGGCGGTGAAGCCGGCCTCGTTCTTCAGGTAGCTGACGGCGTTCCAGGTTCCGTCGACCGCCATCGCGGCGTTGCCGTTGGAGTACTGGTCCTCGCCCCAGCCGCCGTCGGAGGCGCTGGCGACGGGCAGGGCGACCTTCTGGTCGGTGACGAGACCGGCGTACCAGGTCGCCGCGTCCTGGAACTTCTTGTCCGTGAGCTGCAGCTTGCCGTCCTGCGTGGCCGGCTGCACGCCCGCCTTCGCGATCGGCAGCGCCTGCCACTGGAAGTCGCCCATGCCGACGGCGAAGCCCTGCTTGCCGTCGCGGGTGGCCGCCTTGGCGGTCTTCTCGAAGTCGTCGAACGTCCAGCCCGGCTTCGGGTCGGCGGCGCCGGCGGCCTTGAGCTGGTCGGCGTTGTAGTAGACGAGCATCGTGGCGGTGTCGAAGGGCAGACCGTACAGGTCGCCCTTGTTCTTCAGGATCTCGGTGGTGCCGGAGGCGAAGTCGCCCTCCTTGAGGCCCGCGGTCTTCAGATCGTCCGCGGCGAGCTTCTGGAAGCCGGAGGTGTAGCCGGACAGCATGCCGCTGTTCATGCCCGTGACGCACGCCATGTTGCCCGACGCCATGTTGGTGGTCAGCTTCGTGAAGAAGTCGTTCCACGGAGCGGTGCGCAGCTCGATCTTCAGATCGGGGTTCTGCTTCTTGGCGACGTCGATCTGCGCCTGCAGCGCCTTGGTGTCGTCGGCGGATCCCGCCCACATGTCCACCACGACGGTCTTGTCGTCGGCGCCCGCGCTGCTGCTCGAGCCTCCGCAGCCGGTCAGCACGAGCGCGGCGCCCACCGTGAACGCCGCCACGGGGACGAGGTGAGTCTTCTTCATTGAAATGCCTCCTCAGGCACGAACAGATCCTTGCTTCGTTTGAATTCGAACGAAGTAATTCGGGGTTATGCCCTCATCTTGTCAGAGGCACGCATCAAACTCCAGCCGAACATCGGATGTCTGTCCCAGATCGTGAGAATTCCGTGATGAATCCGGATCGCTGACGACTTCACCATTAGAGTGATCTTCATTCGACCTCGAAGGAAGTGTCATGGCACGTTCGGTAGACCGGTCCACGGACCGCCGCGAACCCCCCGCATCGGGTGACCATGCCCGGCAGATCGTCGAGCTGGTGACCCGCGGCGAAGCGCTGTCCCGCTCGGATCTCGCCCGCCTGCTCGGCATCGCACCATCCACCGCTTCCCTGCGCGTGCAAGAGCTCGTCGACGCCGGAATCCTGCGGGAGAACGGTCAGGCGCAGTCCTCCGGCGGACGGCGAGCCCGGCGCCTGTCCCTCGGCGGCACGCCGCACCGCGTGCTCGCGGCAGAACTCGGCGGCGAGCACGCCCGACTGGGGCTGCTCGATCTCGGCGGCCACCTCGACCGGACGACGACGATCCCGATCACGATCGCGGACGGCCCGGAGGCGACACTCGCACTCGTCGAAGCGGGTCTGCGCGAGCTCGCCGCGGGCGCAGACATCCGAGCTGTGGGCATCGCGCTTCCCGGGCCCGTCAACTTCGAGGCCGGGAGCGTGGATCAGCCCTCGCGGATGCCCGGCTGGCCCGGTTTCCGCGTCGGCGAGGCGCTGACCGACCGCTTCGGGGTGCCGGCCGTCGTAGACAACGACGCGAACCTCATGGCCCTGGGCGAGCACCACCGCAGTCTCACGCGGGACCAGCACAGCATCACGGTCAAAGCGGGAACCGCCATCGGCAGCGGCATCATCGTGGCGGGCTCCGTGCACCGCGGAGCGACGGCAGCGGCCGGGGACATCACGCACACGCGCGTCGCGGAGGCGGCGGACATCCCGTGCTCCTGCGGCAATCACGGCTGTCTGGAGACCATCGCGAGCGGCGCGGGACTCGTCCGCCAGATGCGCGAGCGCGGCATTCCGGTCACGGGCGCCGCCGAGGTCCTGGAGCTCGCGCGCAACGGCGATCCGATCGCGACAACGCTGGTGCGCACGGCCGGCACGCATCTCGGTCAGGTGCTCTCCGGCGTCGTCAACTTCTTTAACCCGCACGCCGTGTTCCTCACGGGGAGCATGAGCGCCAGCGAGCCCTTCCTCGCCGCGGTGCGCAGCCGCGTGTACGAGGCGTGTCATCCGCTCGCCACGCAGACGCTGCGGATCGAGTCCGCGCGGACCGGGCCTGACGCGGCGCTGTACGGCGCCGCGCGCCTGGCGATGGAGCTGGTCGACCCCATCGCCTGACGTGGACGCCGGAGCCCGTCAGAGGCCGGGGTTGAGCGTCAGCTCGATGACCGGGATCAGTACGTCGGGGCGCCGCACGGGCAGGTGCACCGTGAGCGTGCCCTCGGACTCCCCCGCCGGCGTCATCAGCGTCGCCTCCTGATCCGGATCCGTCACGGACGTCTTCAGCCAGGATCCATCGTTCAGCAGGCGCGCGTAGGTCACCCGGTCCGCGAGCCCCTCGAGATGCACGTAGCCCAGCGGCCACGAGAACAGGTGCAGGTACAGGCGGTCGCCGCGCCGGGTGTAGACGCCCTCACGGGGCGCCTCGAAGGGCGCATGACCGGCGCCGACGATCGCGTCGCGGTGCAGCCGCATCCACTCGCCCAGGTCCGCGAGCACGGCTTCGTCGCGCGGCGCGATGCTGCCCCGTCCGTCCGGTCCGATGTTGAGCAGCATGTTGCCGTCCATCGATACGGAGTCGGCGAGCATCTGAGCGAGCAGCACGGCCGACTTCTGATCGTGGTTGTCGCGGTGGTAGCCCCAGGATCCATTGATCGTCTGGCACGCCTCCCACACCTGCGGCACGCCGTCCACGACGATCGGCGCGGTCGGCTGATACTGCTCCGGCGTCACGAAGTCGGCGGGGATGCCGAGACGGTCGTTCACGAGCATCTCCGGCTGCAGCTCGCGACAGAGAGCGAGGAGCGCGTCCGCGTCCCAGTCCTGCGGGCCCTTGCCCGCCCAGCCGTCCTTCTCCTCGGGGTAGGTGAAGTCGAAGAACAGGTAATCGATGTCGCCGTACTGCGTGAGCAGTTCGCGCACCTGTCCGTGCAGATACGCGCGGTAGCGATCCATGTCGCGGTCGCGGTTGCGCTCGTGCTCGACGGCGTCGCCCCGACGCGGGTGGTTCGCGTCGACCGTGAAGTCCGGGTGATGCCAGTCGATCAGGGAGTGGTAGAGCCCGACGCGCAGGCCCTCCGCACGCAGGGCGTCGACGTACTCGCGGACCAGATCCCGCCCGCAGGCGGTGACGGAGGTGTAGTCGGTGAGCGCCGAGTCCCACAGGCAGAACCCGTCGTGGTGCTTGGTCGTGAGCACGACATAGCCCATCCCGGTCGCCTTCGCGCGGCGCGCCAGTGCCGCCGCATCGAACAGGTCGGGATCGAAGTGGTCGAAGTAGGCGCGGTACTCCTCTGCCGTGAGGCGCTCATAGTTCTGCACCCATTCGTGCCGGGCGGCGCCGCTGTACAGGCCGAAGTGCACGAACATCCCGAACCGGGCCTCGTCGAACCACTGCTGTCGCATCTCTGCCTCTTCTTCTCGATCCTGGGTGGGCGCGGCTCAGGCGGAAGGGGGCCCGACGACGCCCTTGCGCAGCAGCGCGTTGCCGTACTTGCGCGTCTCCCCCGTGCGCACCATGAGGTACGCGCCCTTCGCGACGTCGTAGTAGGCGAAGCGCTCTACGAAACGCGTGGTCTCCTCGTCGGTGCCGGCCGCGGCCATGAGTTCGCGCTGCACGTCGAGCACGGTCGCGTCGGCGGAGTCCATGAGGTCCATGCCGGGGGCGTCGTCGAGGGGCAGGACCGAGCGGATCGCCGCGACCACTGCCGGCGTCGTCGTGCCGGGCAGATCGACGACGCGCGCGCCGAGCGCCCAGGCCGGGAAGTGCGCATCGGCCACGACGACCGCATCCGAGTGCCCCATCCGATCGAGGTGCAGCAGCAGCTCGCCCGTCAGCAGAGGGTCGATTCCTTCGAGCATGTCGTTCCCTTCGTCTCGCCTGTTGTTAATGCTCCCGTCGCGATACCTGCCGCTTTCCCGGCTCTTTTCCGGCATCTTTTGAGACGGGAGCGGAACAGGACGGGGCGGCGGAGTCAGCCGGGGATCAAGCCCTCGGAGGCCAGCTCGCTCCAGAGATCCGCCGGGATGTCGAACGCGGCGAACTGCGCGTTCTGACGGAGCTGCTCAGGACGACTCCCGCCGACCACGACCGAGGTCACGACCGGGGACTGCAGCGGGTACTGTATCGCGGCCGCCGGCAGCGGCACGTCGTGCGCGCGGCAGATGTCGGCGATCCGGATCAGCCGCTGCCAGAGCGCCTCCGGCAGCGCGCCGTACTCGTAGCGTCCGTCGCGGCGCGGCTCGCTCTGCGCGAGCAGACCGGAGTTGAACACCGAGGCCGCGACGATGTCCGTGCCGCGGTCGGCGCAGGCCGGGATCACGTCGGCCGCTGCGGGCTGCTCGAGAAGGGTGTAGCGCCCCGCCACCATGATCGTGTCGAGGTCGGCCGAGCGCACGGCCGCGGTGAGGGCATCGGCGGTCATGGATCCGATGCCGATCCGTCCCACCTGCCCTTCCGCGCGCAGCGACTCGAGTGCAGGGAACGCTTCGGCGAGCGCGAGATCCAGGTCGTGCCGTTCCGGGTCGTGCAGATAGAGGATGTCGATGCGCTCGATGCCGAGGCGTTCGCGCGATTCGTCGAGGCTGGCGCGGATCCCCGCCTCCGAGAAGTCCCACACCCGCTGCAGGTCATCCGGGACAAAGAAGTCGTTCGCGGCGTCGAGCCCGCCTGCGACGTGGTCGGGGTTCGGGCGCAGCAGCCGTCCCACCTTGGTGGACAGCACGTACTCGTCCCGCGGCTTGGTCCGCAGGAATGCACCTAGCCGACGCTCCGAAAGTCCGAGCCCGTAGTGCGGGGCCGTGTCGTAGAAGCGGATCCCGCTCTCCCACGCGGCGTCCAGCACGGCCAGCGCCTCGTCGTCGGTGAGCCCACGGAACAGGTTGCCGACGTTCGCGGCGCCGTAGCCGAGGGCAGGGATCGCGGGCCGGGCGGCGGTGTCGACGAACTCAGACATGCGCACCTGCCTCGCGGTGCTCGCCGGTCCAGATGAACTCGGCGCGGCTGGCCGCCTTCATCTCCATGCCGTTGCCGGGTGCGGTCGGCGCGGTGTACGAGCCGCCGCGGATGTCGGTCGGCACCACGAAGTGCTCGTGCAGGTGATCCACGTACTCGATCATGCGCCCCTCGCGGCTGCCCGAGACGGCGACGAAGTCGAACATGGAGAGGTGTTGCACGGCCTCGCACAGGCCGACGCCGCCGGCGTGCGGGCACACCGGCACGCCGAACTTCGCGGCGAGCAGCAGGTTCGCGATGTTCTCGTTCACGCCCGCCACGCGCACCGCGTCGATCTGCATGACCTGGATCGCCTCGGCCTGCAGCAACTGCTTGAAGATCACCCGGTTCTGCGCGTGCTCGCCGGTCGCGACACGGATCGGCGCCACGCCACGGGCGATCTCTGCATGCCCGAGCACGTCGTCGGGACTGGTCGGCTCCTCGATCCATGCGGGGTGGAACTCGGCGAGCGCATTCACCCAGGCGATCGCCTCTGACACCTCCCAGCGCTGGTTCGCGTCAATCGCGATCGGGAAGTCGGGGCCGCACACCTCGCGGGCCTTGCGGAACCGGCGGATGTCGTCGTCGAGATCGGCGCCGACCTTCAGCTTGATCTGCGTGAACCCGTCGGCCATCGCCTCCCGGGCGAGGCGCTCGAGCTTCTCGTCCGAGTAGCCCAGCCAGCCGGGGCTCGTGGTGTAGCCCGGGTAGCCGGTCGCTAGCAGCTGCTGCTCCCGCTCGGCGCGGCCTGCCTCGGCGTCGCGCAGAATCGCCAGCGCGTCCTGGCGGGTGAGAGCGTTCGTGAGATAGCGGAAGTCGACGAGGTCGACGATCTCCTCCGGCGTCATCCGGGCGAGCAGCCGCCAGAGCGGAAGGCCGGCACGCTTGGCCTTGATGTCCCACAGGGCGTTGATCACGGCGCCGATCGCCATGTGCATGACGCCCTTCTCCGGGCCGAGCCAGCGCAGCTGCGAGTCGCCGATGATCTCCCGGAACGTGCCGCCCATGTCGTCCAGCAGCGGTTCCAGCTCACGGCCGACGAGGTGCCCGGCGAGCGCGTCGATGCCCGCGACCTGCACGTCGTTGCCGCGGCCGATCGTGAACACGAACGCGTGCCCGTCGATGCCGTCCTCAGCGTCGGTGCGCACGATCACGTACGCCGCGGAGTAGTCGGGATCGGGGTTCATCGCATCGGAGCCGTCGAGGCTGAGCGAGGTGGGGAATCGGATGTCGCTGGTCTCCAGCGCGACGATGCGGCTCACGGTTCTCCTGTTCTGGGCCTGATGTCGAGAGCTGCGGCGCAGACGGCCGTGACGCTCCTCGACAGTTGGAGTGTAAACATCGGATGTCTATACTGTCAACGCGGGATGCATCCGCGCACGTCGTTCCGGCGGCGGATCCACCCATCCCCGTGAGAAGGCAGGAGAATCATGAAGTTCGCGCGTCTGGGCGACCCCGGATCCGAGATCCCCGTCGTCATCGCCGAGGACCGTACGTACGATCTTCGGTCCGTGACCTCCGATGTGAACGGCGATTTCCTCGCAACAGACCCCGTGGGGCGCACGCGTGCCGCTCTCGAAGCCGGGAGTCTTGCGGAGCTTGCCGACGCCGAGTCGCGGCGCATCGGCCCGCCGATCGCACGCCCCAGCGCGGTGATCTGCGTGGGGCAGAACTACGCCGCGCACGCCCGTGAGTCGGGGGCGGAACCGCCGACGGTCCCGATCCTGTTCCTGAAGACGCCGAACACGGTCGTCGGCCCCGACGATGCGGTGACCATCCCGCGCGGCAGCGAGAAGACCGACTGGGAGGTGGAGCTCGGCATCGTGATCGGATCCCGCGCCGCCTACCTCGACTCCCCCGCCGACTCCGCCGCGCACATCGCCGGCTACGTCGTCTGCAACGACGTCTCGGAGCGGGCCTTCCAGATGGAGGTCTCCGGCGGACAGTGGTCGAAGGGCAAGGCGGCCTTCGGGTTCAACCCGACCGGCCCGTGGCTGGTCACGCCCGACGAGGTCGACGTGCAGAACCTGCGCCTGCGCAGCTTCGTGAACGGCGAGCCGCGCCAGGACTCGAACACGAACGACATGATCTTCTCGGTCGCCGAGATCGTGCATCACATCTCGCAGTACATGACCCTCGAGCCCGGGGACCTGGTCCTCACGGGCACCCCGCAGGGCGTCGCGTTCGGCGGGAAGTTCCCGTATCTGCGCGCCGGGGACGTCGTGGAGATCGACATCGAGGGGCTGGGCGGCYAGCGTCAGGAGTTCACGGCATGGGAGGCACAGGCATGACCCTTCGACAGGCTCAGGGACCGCAGCTCGAGGGACTCGTCGCGATCGTCACGGGCGGCGCATCCGGGATCGGCGCGGCGATCGCCGCGCAGCTGCACGAGCAGGGCGCGCAGGTCGCCGTGCTCGACCGCGACGTGGCCGGCGCGGATCCGCGCTTCGCCGCGTTCACCGCCGATGTGTCGGACCGGGCGAGCGTGGACGCCGCGGTCGCCGCGATCGGCGAGCGCTTCGGCCGCATCGACATCGTGGTGAACAATGCCGGGATCGGCGCGCAGGGCGACGTCGCGGCGAACGACGACGACGAGTGGGCCCGCGTGCTCTCGATCAACGTGACGGGCATCGCCCGCGTCTCCGCCGCGGCGCTGCCGTGGCTGCGTGAGTCGCCCGCCGCGGCGATCTGCAACACCGCCTCGATCGCGTCGACCACGGGCCTGCCGCAGCGTGCGCTCTACTCCGCGTCGAAGGGCGCAGTCTCGGCGCTCACCAGGGCGATGGCCGCGGATCACCTCCGCGAGGGCATCCGGGTGAACGCCGTCAACCCCGGCACCGCCGACACCCCGTGGGTCGGCCGTCTGCTCGACTCCGCCGCCGACCCCGCCGCAGAGCGTGCGGCGCTCAACGCGCGCCAGCCGCACGGTCGCCTGGTCTCGCCGGACGAGGTCGCCGGCGCCGTGCTGTACCTCGTGAGCCCCGCCTCCGGATCCACCACCGGCACCTTCATCGAGGTTGATGGCGGCATGGCCCAGCTGCGCCTCCGGGCGGAGTAACCCCGTTCCAGGCCGGTCCCGCCCGCCTCGCCACCCCGCTCCCGTCGCAAAACAAGCCGCTATTTCGCATTCAGAACGGCCTCTTCTGCGACGGGAGCGGCACTTTCCGCAGGGCCCTCGGAACGGCGCGCGACGGGGGCCTGTGGATAACCCGCTCGCCGGCGCGCGCACGATGCCAGAGTGCCGGGATGAGAACTCCGCAGAGTCTGCCCGAAGGGCTCGGCCGCGCCTTCCACGTGCGAGACGCCGTCGCGGTCGGCGTCGGACACGGGCGGTTGCGACGGTCCGACCTCGCACGCCCGTTCCACGGCATCCGCACCCAGCCGGGCGACGACGAGGAGGAGCAGGACGAGGATCCCTATGCCCGGCAGGCCCGCGAGCGGCTGAACCGAATCCGCGCGTGCGCGCCTCGATTGCGAGACGGGCAGTTCCTCTGCAAAGAATCCGCGGCGGCCCTCTGGCAGGCACCTCTGCCGCTCGCGACGAAGGACGGGACCCCGGTCCGCGGCGATCGACTTCCCGTGCACATCGGTGTCTTCGGCACCGCGCCGCTCGTGCGGGCGTCGGGAATCATCGGACATCGCGCCCGTGCCGAGACGACCTCGACCCGCATCGTCGACGGGATCCCCGTCGCGTCTCCCGCAAGCACGTGGGCGTCGCTCGGCTCCTTGCCGCTCGTGGATCTCGTCGCCCTAGGCGACTACCTCTGCCGCGCCTGGCGCGACGGCCCGGGACGCCCCGACGCCGGTCGTCCCCCGTTGGCGACACTCGATCAGTTCCGTCTCGCGATCGGATCCGGGCGGCGCGTGGGAATCGTTCGGCTCCGCGAAGCCGTCGAACTCGTCCGCGAGGATTCCTGGTCGCCCCGGGAGTCCGCGCTGCGCTGCCTCATCGTCCTCGCCGGGCTGCCCGAGCCCGCGCTCAATCATGACGTCTACGACTCCCGCGGCCGGTTCCTGGCGTGTGTCGACCTCGCGTATCCGGACCGGAAGATCGCGATCGAGTACCACGGGATCCTGCATCACTCACGGTATGCGCGGGACGTGGAGCGGATCGCCGCCCTCCGCGCCGCGGGGTGGACGGTGATCGAGGTCACCGCTGCCCTCTACGCCGACCAGGTCGAACTGCTGCGCCGGATCCGTCGCGCTCTCCTCGGCTGACCCGGCACCGCTCCGCCCGCTCCCGTCGCGAAAGCCACCGCTCCAACACCGCTCCCGTCGCGAAAGAAGCCGCTATCGCGCGCTCAGAGCGGCACTAAACGCGACGGGAGCGCATCCAGCCCACCAGCGGGAGCAGAGGATCCAGCCCACCCGCGGGAGCAGACGAGCTCAGGACTGGGCGGCCTGGCGCAGCCAGCGCTCCACGCCCGCGATGTGCGCGGTGGCGAGCGAGGTCGCGAGCGACGGGTCGTGCTGCGCGATCGCCTCTGCGATGGCGCGGTGCTCCGAGAGCGTGCGTTCCACAGCGCCCTGCTCGGTGAGGCCCCGCCACACCCGCGCGCGGATGGTCTGGCTCGACAGGCTGTCGATGAGGCCGGCCAGATACCCGTTGCCGGTCATCTGCACGATCTCCTGATGGAAGCGGATGTCATGCGCGACGAGGTCGTCGATCGAGACACCCGCGTCGACTCCGTCGATCTCCGCCTGCAAAGCGGCGATCGCCTCATCGTCGCCCTGCGTGGCGGCAAGGCCTGTGGCCTGGGATTCGAGCATGCGGCGCACGGCGAACAACTCGAGCAGCGAATCGTCATCGTGCATGTCGATGACGAAGCTGATCGCCTCGAGCAGCAGGTGCGGTTCGRGGCTCGTCACGTAGGTGCCATCGCCACGGCGCACGTCGAGGACGCGGATCACCTCGAGGGCCTTGACCGCCTCCCGCATCGAGTTGCGGCTCAAGCCGAGCCGCTCCGCGAGCTCCTTCTCCGGCGGCAACCTGTCGCCGGGGCCGAGCTCGCCCGACACGATCATCGCCTTGATCTTCTCGATCGCCTCGTCGGTGACTGCCATGGCGTCATCCTAGAGGTTTCCATGAACATCGGATGTTTGCGGCGCTCGCACTCCGATCTGCGAAAGGATGTCACCATGCGCCTCCTCGACTCCCATCTGCACCTGTGGGATCCGTCCCGCCTCGACTACGAGTGGCTCGCGGGCCCACTGGCCCCGCGGTTCGCGGCCGAGGAGCTCGAGCGCGCGGGCGTCGAAGGCGCCGAGCGCACGGCCGCGATCTTCGTGCAGGCGGAGTGCGTCGAGCCGCAGTTCCTCGACGAGGTGCGCTGGGTCTCCGAGACGAGCGCCCGCACCGGCGTCGTCGGCATCGTCGCGGGCGCACGTCTCGATCGCGGGGAGCAGACGAGTGCGCACCTCGCAGCGCTCGCCGATCTCGGTGGTGTCGTGGGCGTGCGGCACAACCTGCAGGATGAGCCCGACGGCACCGCGCGCAGCGACGCGTTCCGCGCCGGCGCCACCTTGCTGGCCGCGCACGGGCTCCGCTTCGACGCGTGCGTGCGCGCCCACCAGCTGTCCGACGTCTCCGACCTCGCCGCGGCGGTGCCCGCGCTGCCGATCGTGCTCGACCATCTCGGGAAGCCCGCGATCGGCACGGCTGCGGATCCGCTCCGCCCTGCGGCGGCGTGGCTGAGCGACCTGCGGGATCTCGCGGCGCATCCGCAGGTGTCCGTCAAGCTCTCGGGGCTGCCGGCGGAGGCCGGCGGATCCTGGAGCCCGACGCAGGCGATCCCCTTCCTCGACGCCGCCGCCGAGGCGTTCGGATCCGAGCGCCTGCTGTGGGGCAGCGACTGGCCCGTCTCCGCCGTCTCTGGCGCCCCGCAGGAGTATCACCCCGAGAGCCGCAGCGACTGGGCTCGGACCGTGGCGGACTGGGCGGGACAGCGCGGTCTCGACGCCGACGCGATCCTCTGGGACAACGCCGCCCGGTTCTACGGCGTGGCATGAGCCGGGCCGGGCCGCACCCTTCCGCGACGAGCCCGGTCCCGCTCACAGCAGGGTCATCAAGTTGTTGAGTGAGGCTTGCCTTACCTATTATGTGATTCGCGACTTCCGCGCCTCTCCCTCCACGAAGGACTCTCCGTGAACCGTTCCCTCCGACTGCTCTCCGCTGCCGCGGCGGCGTCCGCCGTCGCCCTCGCGCTCACCGCCTGCAGCGGCTCCTCGACGCCGACGTCGAGCACGGCCGGCGGCGACGACCTCGCCGGCCAGACCATCACGATCTACAACGCGCAGCACGAAGAGCTCACGAAGTCGTGGACCGACGCGTTCACGAAGGCGACCGGCATCAAGGTGCAGGTCCGCAACGGCGACGACACCGAGATGTCGCAGCAGCTCATCCAGGAGGGCGACCGCTCCCCCGCGGATGTGTTCCTCACCGAGAACTCGCCCTCGATGTCCGCCGTCGAGAAGGCCGGACTGTTCGCCTCGCCGGGCGATGAGGCGCTGAAGAACGTCCCGGCCGAATACCGCCCGTCCTCCGGCAAGTGGGTCGGCATCGCCGCCCGCTCCACCGTGTTCGCCTACAACACGGCGAAGCTCACCGAGGCGCAGCTGCCGAAGTCCCTCATGGATCTCGCCGACGCGTCGTGGAAGGGCCGCTGGGCCGCCTCCCCGTCCGGCGCCGACTTCCAGGCCATCGTCTCCGCCCTCGTGCAGCTCAAGGGCGCCGGCGCCGCCGAGGACTGGCTCAAGGCGATGAAGACGAACTCGGTCGCCTACAAGGGCAACTCCACCGCGATGAAGGCCGTGAACGCCGGCGAGATCGACGGCGCCGTGATCTACCACTACTACTGGTTCGGCGACCAGGCGCAGACGGGTGAGAACTCGAAGAACGTGCAGCTGCACTACTTCAAGAACCAGGATCCCGGCGCATTCGTGTCCGTGTCCGGCGGCGGCGTGCTGACGTCGAGCAAGCACCAGGCCGCGGCGCAGAAGTTCCTCGCGTTCGTCACGGGGGCCGAGGGCCAGAAGATCCTGCAGACCGGCACATCGTTCGAGTACCCCGTCGGATCCGGCGTGGCCGCCAACCCGAAGCTCGTGCCCCTCAAGGATCTGCAGGCGCCGACCATCGACCCGGCTACGCTGAACTCCAAGCAGGTCACCGATCTGATGACCCAGGCGGGCCTGCTCTAAGGCGCAGACATCACCACGACGACCACGTCCCGACGGGCGGCCGGAGCGCGACAGCTCCGGCCGCCACGCGGCGTCTCCCGGGGAGCCAGGCCGTGGGTCGTCATCGGCGCCGGCGTCGTGGTCGCGGCGCTCTCGCTGCTGCCGCTGCTGTTCGTCGTCACGACCGCCACGCAGATCGGCTGGGATGAATCGGCGGCGCTGATCTTCCGGCCCCGCGTCGGCGAACTGCTCACGAACACCGTGCTGCTGGTCGCGATCACCGTGCCGCTGTGCGCCGTGATCGGGGTCGGCGGTGCCTGGCTCGTCGAACGCACCTCGCTCGCGGGCGCCGGCGCGTGGGGCGCGGTGCTCGCGATGCCGCTGGCGATCCCCGCGTTCGTGAATTCCTATGCATGGGTCTCGGCGGTACCCTCGCTCGCGGGACTCGGCTCCGGCGTGCTGCTGGCGACGCTGTCGTACTTCCCCCTCGTGTATCTGCCGGTGCGTGCGGCACTCGCCCGGCTGGATCCCGCCCTCGAGCAGGCCGCCGCGAGCCTGGGCCGCGGTCCTGTGCGCGTGTTCTTCGGGACGGTGCTGCCGCAGCTGCGCCTCGCTCTGCTCGGCGGCGCGCTGCTCGTGGGACTTCATCTGCTGAGCGAGTACGGCGCCTTCGCGCTGATCCGGTTCGACACCTTCACGACCGCGATCATGGACCAGTACCGGTCCACGTTCAACGGCTCCGCGGGCAGCATGCTCTCCGGCGTGCTGATGCTGCTGTGTTTCGCCCTGCTCCTCTTGGAGAGCCGCGCCCGCGGTCGCGCACGCTACGCACGGATCGGATCCGGCACCGCGGCACCGCCCCGGCGGATCCGGCTGCGCGGATGGCAGCTCCCCGCGCAGGTCGCCCTGCTCGCTCTCGGCGTCGCCGCTCTCGGAGTGCCCGCCGTCGTGATCGGCGGCTGGCTGGCCTACGGCGGCGCAACGGTCTGGATGGCGCCCGATCTCGTCCCGACGCTGCTGCAGACCCTCGGCCTCGCGCTCGGCGGCGGCCTCGTCACCGTGATCGCGGCGTTCCCGCTCTCGTGGCTCGCGGTCCGGCACCCTGGGCCGTTCAGCCGCCTGCTGGAGCGGACGAACTACATCACCAGCTCGATGCCGGGCATCGTGCTCGCTCTCGCGCTCGTGACCGTCTCGCTGTTCTTCGCTCCGGCGCTGTACCAGACCACCGCGCTGCTGCTCCTCGCCTACGCACTGCTGTTCCTCCCCCGCGCCCTGGTCCCGCTGCAGGCGGGCATCGCCCAGGCTCCGCAGAGTCTCGAGGAGGCGGCTCAGGCTCTCGGGCGTCGCCCGCTGCGGGCCTTCTTCGGGGTCACCCTGCGCCTGGTGGCTCCCGCCACGGCCGCCGCCCTGGCGATGGTGTTCCTCGCCGTGGCCGGCGAGCTCACGGCGACGCTGCTGCTCTCGCCGATCGGCGTGCAGACCCTCGCCACGCGGTTCTGGAGCCTGTCGAGCGAGATCGACTTCGCGGGCGCGGCGCCCTACGCGACGCTGCTGATCCTGCTCTCCGCGCCCATGACCTACCTCCTGTTCCGGCAGTCCGCAGTGCTCTCCCGCGCGGACGCCTCCGCAGGCCCCGCCACGGCGACATCCGCCCCCACGACCGCGGAGACCGCATGACCGCACACAACCTCGGATCCCTCGGCGCCGTGCCCTCCCCCGGTACCGGCCCGCTGCCGACCGCGCACCTGCAGGTCGCCGGCGTCACCGCCTCGTACGGCGGGCACAGGGTGCTGCACGGGGTGGACCTCGCCGTGCAGACCGGCGGCATCACCGCGGTCGTCGGCGCGTCGGGGTCGGGCAAGACCACACTGCTGCGGATCATCGCCGGCTTCGAGCGTCCCGATGAGGGCGAGGTCGTGCTCGGCTCCGCCACGGTCGCAGGGCCGGGAACCTGGGTGCCCGTGCATCGCCGCGACATCGGGTACGTCACCCAGGACGGCGGGCTGTTCCCGCACCTGACCGTCGCGCGCAACATCTCCTTCGGCCTGGACGACCTCGACCGCGCGGCACGCGTCCGGCGCGTGGCCGAGCTGCTCGATCTCGTCTCGCTGCCGCAGGACGTCGCGGAGCGCCGCCCCGATCAGCTCTCCGGCGGGCAGCAGCAGCGCGTCGCGATCGCGCGAGCGCTCGCGCGCGAACCTGAACTGATGCTGCTGGACGAGCCGTTCTCCGCCCTCGACACGGGTCTGCGCGCCGCGACCCGCGAGGCCGTCGCGCGCATCCTCACCGATGCCGGAACCACGACCATCTTGGTCACGCACGACCAGTCCGAGGCGCTGAGCTTCGCGGATCAGGTCGCCGTGATGCGCGACGGCCGCCTGGTGCAGACGGGGCATCCGTTCGTCGTCTACACGCGGCCCGCGGATCGCGGCGTGGCGGAGTTCCTGGGCGAGGCGATCGTCCTGGACGCGTGGCTGGACGGATCCCTCGCGTCGTGCGCGCTCGGCTACGTGCCGGTGCGCAACCCGCCGGCGCGGGGCCACGTGCAGCTCATGCTCCGGCCGGAGCAGGTGCAGATCGTCGCCGACTCCCCCATCCGCGCGACCGTGGAGAAGGGCGTGTACTTCGGATCCGAGACATCGGCGCGGATCAGGCTCGAGCCGCGCGCCGATGCCGATCCTCGCCTCGACCCCGAGCCGCCCGTGATCACGATCCGCCACCCCAATCCGGCGCTCACGCGTCCCGGTCAGCGCATCGCCCTGCGCGTGGTCGGCGAGGGCGTGGTCTTCCCGGCCTGAGCCGGACACGAAGAACGGGCGCCCCTCGAAAGGACGCCCGTTCTCGTGAACCGTGGGTCAGCGCGCAGCGCTGCCCTCGACGTAGTCCTCGTCCTGCGACTTCCAGGCGAAGAGCGCACGCAGCTCCTTGCCGGTGGCCTCGATCGGGTGCCCCTGCTCCTTCTCGCGAAGGGCGAGGAACTCGGTCGCGCCGTTGTCCTGGTCCTCGATGAACCGGGTGGCGAAGGCGCCGGACTGGATGTCCGCGAGGACGTCCTTCATGCGCTGCTTGACACCGGCGTCGATGATGCGCGGGCCCGAGACGTAGTCGCCGAACTCGGCGGTGTCGGAGATCGACCAGCGCTGCTTGGCGATGCCGCCCTCCCACATCAGGTCGACGATGAGCTTGAGCTCGTGCAGCACCTCGAAGTAGGCGATCTGCGGCTGGTAGCCCGCCTCGGTGAGGGTCTCGAAGCCGGCCTGCACGAGGTGGCTCATGCCACCGCAGAGCACGGCCTGCTCGCCGAACAGATCGGTCTCGGTCTCCTCGGTGAAGGTGGTCTTGATCACGCCGGCACGGGTGCCGCCGATCGCCTTCGCGTACGACAGCGCGGTCGCCCAGGCGGTGCCGGTGGCGTCGCGCTCGACGGCGATGATGTCGGGGATGCCGCGGCCCGCGACGAACTCGCGACGCACGGTGTGGCCAGGGGCCTTCGGCGCGATGAGGATCACGTCGACGCCCTCTGGCGCGTCGATGTAGCCGAAGCGGATGTTGAAACCGTGAGCGAAGGCGAGGGTCTTGCCCGCGGTCAGGTTCGGGGCGATCGACTCGCTGTAGATGCCGCGCTGGTGCTGGTCCGGCGCGAGGATCATGATCAGGTCGGCCCACTGGGTAGCCTCGGCGACGGTCTTGACCGCGAAGCCCGCCTCGGACGCCTTGGCGATCGAGGCCGAGCCCTCCTTGAGGGCGATCGTGACCTCGACACCGCTGTCGCGGAGGTTCATCGCGTGGGCGTGGCCCTGCGAGCCGTAGCCGACGATCGCGACCTTCTTGTTCTGGATGATCGACAGGTCAGCGTCTGCGTCGTAGAAGATCTCGGTGCTCACTGTGTGTTTCTCCTTGTTGTACTTCGTCTCGCTTCGCTCGCTCAGCAACCGGGCGAAGAAGCAGGGGGTTTTTGTGGGTCAGCCGCGCAGCACGCGCTCGGTGATGCTCTTGCCGCCACGGCCGATCGCGAGCAGGCCGGACTGGGCGAGCTCCTTGATGCCGAACGGTTCGAGCGCTCGCAGCAGGGCGTCGACCTTGCCCTTGTCGCCGGTGACCTCGATCACCAGCGCCTCGGGGGCGTAGTCCACGACGGACGCGCGGAAGAGGTTCACGACCTCCAGCACGTTCGAACGGGAGTTGTTGTCGGTGCGGACCTTGATGAGCATGTGCTCACGCTGCACGGACGCGTTCTGCTCGAGCTCGACGATCTTGATGACGTTGATCAGCTTGTTCAGCTGCTTGGTCACCTGCTCGAGCGGGAACTCCTCGACGTCGACGACGACCGTGATCCGGGAGATCCCCGGAACCTCGGTCACGCCCACGGCGAGCGACTCGATGTTGAAGCCGCGGCGCGCGAACAGACCGGCGACACGGGTCAGGAGTCCAGGGGTGTCCTCCACCAGGAGGCTCAGCACATGCGTGGACATGGATCAGTCCTCCTCGTCGAAGGCGGGCGCGTGGTCGCGCGCGTACTGGATGTAGCTGTTGCTCACGCCCTGCGGCACCATCGGCCAGACCATGGCATCGGCGCTGACGACGAAGTCGATCACGACGGGGCGATCGTTCGTCTCGAGCGCGAGCGTGATGGCGGCGTCGATCTCCTCCTCCTTCTCCACCCGGATCGCGAGGCAGCCATAGGCCTCGGCGAGCTTGACGAAGTCCGGGATCCGGATCGTGCCGTGACCGGTGTTCAGGTCGGTGTTCGAGTGCCGGCCCTCGTAGAACAGGGTCTGCCACTGGCGGACCATGCCGAGGGAGGAGTTGTTGATGATCGCGACCTTGATCGGGATGTCGTTGATGACGCAGGTCGCAAGCTCCTGATTGGTCATCTGGAAGCAGCCGTCGCCGTCGATCGCCCAGACCACGCGCTCGGGCTCCGCGACCTTGGCGCCCATGGCCGCAGGCACGGCGTATCCCATGGTGCCGGCGCCGCCGGAGTTCAGCCAGGAGTTGGGGCGCTCGTACTTGATGAACTGCGCCGCCCACATCTGGTGCTGGCCGACGCCCGCCGCGTAGACCGCCTCGGGCCCGGTGAGCTCGCCGATCCGCTGGATCACGTGCTGCGGGGACAGGAGGCCGTCCTCGGGCGCCGCGTAGCCGAGCGGGAACTCGGCGCGCAGCCCGTCCAGGTACGCCCACCACTCTTCGATGTCGCCCTTGGCGCCGCCGGTGAGACCGCGGAAGGCCGTCTCCAGATCGATGAGGACCTCGCGCACGCCGCCCACGATCGGCACGTCGGCGTTACGGATCTTGGAGATCTCGGCCGGGTCGATGTCGACGTGCACGACCTTGGCGTCCGGCGCGAACAGCTCCGCCTTGCCGGTCACGCGGTCGTCGAAGCGGGTGCCGAGGGCGATCAGCAGATCGGCCTCCTGCAGCGCGAGGACCGCGGGCACCGTGCCGTGCATGCCTGGCATGCCGACGTGCTGCGGGTGCGAGTCGGGGAACGCCCCGCGGGCCATCAGCGTGGTCACCACGGGGACGCCGGTGAGCTCGGCGAACGCGAGCAGCTCGGCCGAGGCCCGGCCGCGGATCACGCCGCCGCCGACGTACAGCACCGGCTTCTTCGCCTCCGCCAGCAGGGACGCCGCCGCCTGGATCTGCTTGCCGTGCGCCTTGGTCACCGGGCGGTAGCCGGGCAGATCGTACTTCGGCGGCCAGATGAACGGGGCGGTCGCCTGCTGCGCGTCCTTGGTGATGTCGACGAGCACCGGGCCGGGGCGACCGGTGCCGGCGATCTCGAAGGYCGCCGCGAGCGCGCCGGGGATCTCTGCGGGGTCCTTGACCAGGATCGAGTGCTTGGTGACCGGCATCGTGATGCCGATGATGTCCGCCTCCTGGAACGCGTCCGTACCCATCAGCCGGGAGAACACCTGGCCCGTGATCGCGACGATCGGGATCGAGTCCATGTAGGCGTCGGCGATCGCGGTGACGAGGTTCGTCGCGCCAGGGCCGGACGTCGCGATCGTCACGCCGATCTTGCCGGAGGCGGTGGCATAGCCCTCGGCCGCGTGTCCGCCGCCCTGCTCGTGACGCACCAGGATGTGGCGCAGCTCGGTGGACGCCATCAGGGGGTCGTACACCTCCATGATCGCGCCGCCGGGAATGCCGAAGACGTCGGTGACGCCGAGGAGCTCGAGGGACCGGACGACGGCTTGGGCGCCGGTGAGGACGGGCGCCGACGCCGGACGGGCGGGCGGGCGCGGGACGGCTGGAGCGGTATCAGCGGTCATGAAGGTTCCTTGCGATGGTGAACGATCGGCGGAAGCGGCGGGACGATGCCCCGTCGCGGACGACTCTCCGACCCGGTCCGCGAGGGGCGGAGCGCAGGGGTCGGGAATGCTGGGCTGGAACGCCTCGGGTGCAGCGCGGAGAAGTCGGCTCTGATCCGCGACGGACGCCGTCGCGGCATGAGCCCGGCTCAGGCGTCTCGACGAGTGCATCGAGAGCACGAGCCGCGATATCGACCCGATTCAGATCACCATCGCGCCCGGCGGCCTGCGAGACCACCGGAGCTCTGCGTTCGATCCGGGATCCGGTTGTGCCTGCCTCGGTTCGAACGTGCATCAAGCCTAACCCATGATCGATGACGCGCCCGCCCGCGCGCACGAAGGACCCACGATCGGATCCGTGCTGCGCGCGCATGGAAGCAGTCTATTGCGCGGCTGCTCTGGCGTCCGCCAGGGCGTCGAGCAGCACGGCGAAGGCCGCCGGATCCGCGACGCGCAAAGTCGCCGCGGTCTCGCCCGCGCCGATCCTCACGCCCAGATCCGCGCCGCCGAGCGTGCGCATGCCGTCCTCGTCGGTGACGTCGTCGCCCGCGAACAGCACCGCCGTCGCGCCGACGTGCTCGCGCAGCCGCGAGAGCGCCGCGTCCTTGCCCTCGTCCCGCCAGGAGTACTCGCGGAGGTGATGACCCGTGCGGCGCCGCCATGAGGGGATCCGCTCGGCGGCCCACTTCTCGACGCGCACGAAGGCCAGCTCCTCCTGCCCGGGACCGGCGGTGCGGGTGTGCACGCCGAACCCGAACGTCTTCGGCTCGTGCACGACGCCGTCGAGATCAGCGATCAGCGCACGGAGCTCGTCGATGACCTCGGCACGGTCGACCGGCTCGGTGGAGAGGTCGGTCTCCTCCCCCGTGTCGGGGAACCAGAACTGCGCGCCGTGGGATCCGGCGAGCAGGATCCGGGATCCGTCCTCGTGCTCGGTGATCTCGCGCAGGTCGTGCAGGCTCCGCCCCGACGCATACGCCACGAACGTCTCCGGCAACGCCGCCAGGCGGTTCACCGCGGCCGCGGCCGCGGGCAGCGCCCTCGCGGACATCGGGTCGGCCACATGCGGGGAGACCGTGCCGTCGAAGTCGAGCGCCACCAGCAGGCGCGGAGTGGCCGCGATCGCGGCGAGGGCGGGGTCGGTCTCTGCGGCGACGGTCCAGTCGCGGGTCATCGTGCGCTCCGTACGTTCTCAAGGGCCGAGAGGAAGTCCCGCGACCAGGCGTTCACATCGTTCTCCAGCACGCGCTTGCGCAGGGCCCGCATGCGCCGGGACTGCTCCCGCGGCGGCATCTCCACGGCCTGCATGATCGCGTCCTTGAGCCCCTCGATGTCGTGCGGGTTCACGAGCACCGCCTGACGCATCTCGTCGGCGGCGCCGGTGAACTCACTCAGCACGAGCACGCCGCGCTGATCGACCCGAGCGGCTGCATACTCCTTGGCCACGAGGTTCATGCCGTCCCGCAGCGCCGTCACGAGCATCGCGTCGGCGGCGAGGTACAGGGCGACCATCTCCTCACGAGGGAATCCCTGGTGCAGATACCGGATCGCAGTGTGATCCATGGTGTCGTGATCGCCGTTGATGCGTGCGACGGCCAGCTCGATCTCGTCTCGCAGCTGCACGTAGGCGTCCACCCGCTCGCGGCTGGGGCTGGCGACCTGCACGAGCGTGACGTCCTCGACGGAGATCCTGCCCTCGTCCAAAAGCTCGCCGAACGCCTTGATGCGGTGCCGGATCCCCTTGGTGTAGTCGAGGCGGTCCACCCCGAGCAGGATCTTCTTCGGGCTGCCGAGTCCCTCTCGGATCTCCGCGGCGCGGGCGCGCACGTCCGGGCGGGCGGCGAGCTCGGTGTAGGGCGTGGTGTCGATCGAGATCGGGAAGGCCCGCGCGACCACCGTGCGCGGGCCCCCGTACGGCACCGAGACCGTGGAGCCCTTGACATCCAGCCGCAGCCGTCGGCGCACCGCGGTGAGGAAGTTCGTCGCGTCCTGAGCGCGCTGGAAGCCGACGACATCGGCGCCGAGCAGGCCCTGCAGCACCTGATCCCGCCAGGGCAGCTGGGCATAGAGCCCGTGCGCGGGGAACGGGATGTGGTGGAAGTAGCCGATGGTGACGTCGGGCCGACGTTCGCGCAGCAGCGCCGGCACGAGCTGCAGCTGGTAGTCGTGCACCCAGACCGTGCCACCCTCGGCGACCGCGCTCGCGGCGCGCTCCGCGAAGCGGCGGTTCACCCGCACGTACGCGTCCCACCACTCGCGGTGGTACTGCGGGGAGGAGATCACGTCGTGGTAGAGCGGCCAGATCGTGTCGTTCGAGAACCCCTCGTAGTACTCCTCGACGTCCTGCGCCGAGAGAGTCACCGGCAGGAGCCGGATGCCGTCCTCGGTGAACGGCTTGAGATCGAGGTCCGGCTGTCCTGCCCAGCCCACCCAGGCTCCGTCGACCGAGCGCATCACCGGTTCGAGAGCGGCCACGAGCCCGCCTGGTGAGCGACGCCAGATCACCTCGCCATCGGGGCCCGGCACGCGGTCGACCGGCAGCCGGTTCGCGATGATCACGAATGAGGCGGTGGGTGTGGACGAAGTCATGGGAACGCTCCTCACGGCAGCGGGGATGCCTCCTCCAGGCTAGTCACCCGACGAGCGTCGGCGTCGTCCCGCGTCAGGACGCGGTGCGCCCGCCTCTCGCCAGCACGGCGTTCACGACTCCGGCGAGCAGCACCAGGGCCGCCGCGAACACGGGCAGCAGCAGGGAGGCCTGCGCGCCCGCCCCATCGGCGACCTGTCCCGTCGCCACCGCGCCGATCGCCTGCCCGACCACCATCGCGGATCCGAGCATCGTCATGACCGTGGCCGAACGATCGGTGGGTCCGAACGCGGCGCCGAGGCTGAACTGGGTCACCAGCGTCGGGCCGATCCCGCAGCCCATCACCGCGAGCGCGATCAGCATCCCGAGGGGCTCGCGCACCCAGAGCAGCCCGAGGCTGCCGACGAAGAGGATGCCCGCGAACAGCAGCCAGCGGGCGGCCAGGGGAAAGCGCGCCGGCAGGAATGCGACGCCGAGGGCGAGGATCGCGGACCCGACGCCCAGTGCGCCGTACAGCAGTCCGGCCTCTTCCGGGCGCCCGTGCTCGGTCATGAACGCGGTGAGCGAGGTGAGCATGGCGCCGAAGAACACGCCCACGCCGAGCATGCCCATCACGACGACGAGGAGACGCGGCCGGAACAGCTCCGAGACCTGCGAGGTGGCGCGGCCGTCAGCGCCGCGCTGGGTGGAGACGTGCGCAGCGGTGGGGTGCAGAGCGAAGGCGCCCACGAACACCAGGATCAGGACCGCGGCGATCACCAGCGGCATCCACGGAGCGATCGCGGTGGCCAGCACGCCGACGAGGAACGGGCCGAAGACGAATACGGTCTCGTCAGCCGCGGACTCGTACGACATCGTCGACGATGTGGTGCGCGCGCGGCGCTCGGCGGGCACCCGCTCCGCGATGATCGTGACCAGCCGCGATCGCGACATCGGCGAGACCTGCGGAGCGGTGGCTCCGATCGCGAACGCGCTCAGCAGCACGAACGGTTCGGCGGCCGAGGAGTACACGACGAGGGTGAACCCCACGAGGGCCAGGGCGTTGGCGACCGCGACGATGGCGAGGACGATCCGCTGGCCTCGGTGATCGGCTGCGGCGCCCAGCAGCGGGCCGAAACACGCGGTGCCGATACCGACGGCGGCGGACGTGAGCCCGCCGAGAGCCACCGACTCGCGCGCGGCGACGACCACGGTGAGCACGCCGACGACCATCATCGCGAACGGCAGGCGGGCAACGAAGGCGATGACGAAATAAGGAAGCCCGACCCGGCGGAAGAGGCTGGGGGCGGCGGGGATGGACGAGGTGTGCGAAGTGGTCATTGCGGAACAGGTCTCTGGCGTCACCGCACGAGGGGGACGCAGTCAGGTGCCGCCGCTTTCCGCCGGAAGAGCCGGCGGCCGGTAATGCACAACGATGATCGGCCCAGTGTACCGAGCCGGACGATCTTCCGGGCGGCGGATCCCGCAGGTCCGGATCCGCGCTGGTTAGACTCGATCCCATGCGCAACTACCTCTTCGCGAGCGGTCTGTTCGGCGCGATCACCAGCGGGATCGCACTGCTGCGCGGCACGCGCGATGCACCGATCACCTGGCGCGCGGTGCTGGCGTGGCTGAGCTGGGGCATGACGATCGCCCTCGCCGTCGGCGCGATCGTCGACTACCGCAGGGACGAGCGCGGCGAGTCCGTCTCCTACGACTCCCCCGTCGCACCCGTGCAGTACAAGCGTGCGAAGAAGGAGTTGAAGGCCGAACTCAAGGCGCAGCGCAAGGCCGATAAGGCCTGACACGGCGCGCGCCCCGGGCGTCGGGCCCTTCGACAGGTTCAGAGAGCGACAGGCTCAGGGACCGTGGCGGCCGTCAGCCGAGGTCGATCTGGTAGTGGATGAAGCCGCTGCGCTCTGCGACCCGGTCGTAGAGCGCACGCGCGGTGGTGTTGCTCTCGGCCGTGAGCCAGTAGACCTTGTCGCTGCCGGCGGCGCGCGCGGCGTCCGTCACGTGCGCGATCAGGGCGCGTCCGACACCGCCGCCGCGGACGGACGGATCCACGAAGAGGTCCTCGAGGTACGTGTAACCGGTCTTGGACCACGTGGCCGGATGCGCGAACCAGTGCACGATCCCGACCGCACGGCCCTCGTCATCGCGGGCGATCGCGCCCTGGATGTCTCCCGCCGGATCCACGATCCTCGCGAAGGTCGATGCAGTGACGTCATCAGCGAGGACCGACTCGTAGAACGTCAGGTACGCCTGCCAGAGCGGCAGCCACTCGTCGCGGTCGGCCGCGGTCAGAGCCTGGATGGTGGTCATCCGCCGATCCTACGGGGCCCCCGAAACCGCTCCCGTACCAAAAGATGCCGCTCTGAGAACGTCTGAGCGGCATCTTCTGCGACGGGAGCCATGGTCGAAGGGGCAGCCTCCCGCGCGTTCCGGGTCAGCGCGTGAGGATGAGCGCTTCGCCCTGACCACCGCCGCCGCACAGCGCGACCACCGCGGTGCCGGACCCTCGACGCACCAGCTCGTGCGCCATGTGCACCGCGAGCCGGTTGCCGCTCGCGCCGATCGGGTGCCCGATCGCGATGCCGCCTCCGTGCACATTGACGATCTCCGGATCCAGACCGAGCACGGCCTCTGAGCGCGCGACCACGGCTCCGAACGCCTCGTTGATCTCGACCAGATCCAGGTCCGCCGCGGTGATCCCCTGCTTGTCCAGCGCCCGCCGGATCGCGTTCGCCGGCTGCTCCTGCAAGGAGTTGTCGGGGCCGGCCGTCTGACCGCTGGCACCGACCGTCACGAGCACGGGCCAGCCCTTCGCCCCGGCGTTGGCGCGCGTGGTCACGACGACCGCCGAAGCGCCGTCTGAGATCTGCGAGGAGTTGCCGGCGGTGATCGACCCGCCCTCGGCGAACGCCGGTCGCAGGCCTGCGAGCGTCTCGACGGTCGTGTCGGGCCTGATCCCCTCGTCCGCCGTCAGGACCACCGGCTCGCCGCGCCGCTGAGGCACGCTGACCGGTATGATCTCCCCCTCGAACAAGCCCGAGTCGCGGGCCGCAGCCGCACGCTGGTGCGAACGCGCCGCGACCTCGTCCTGCGCTTCGCGAGTGAGCTCGAAGCGCGGGTTGTGCCGCTCGGTCGACGCGCCCATGCTCTCCTGGTCGTAGGCGTCGGTGAGGCCGTCGTAGGCCATGTGGTCAAGCACCTCGACGGATCCGTAGGTCCAGCCGTCACGGGACCCCATCATCAGATGGGGCGCCCGTGTCATCGACTCCATGCCGGCGGCGACCACCGTGAGGGCGTCTCCGGTGCGGATCATCCGTGCGGCGTCGATGATGGCCGTCAGCCCCGACAAGCACACCTTGTTGACGGAGTGCGAGGGCACGTCCCACCCGATGCCCGCCCCGATCGCCGCCTGCCGCGCAGCGTTCTGCCCCGATCCGGCAGCGAGCACCTGCCCGACGATCACAGCATCGATCTCGGCCGGATCGACTCCGCCCTGCTCGAGCGCGCCGCGGATCGCGAACGACCCCAACTGCGGCGCCGTGAAGGAGGCCAGCTGACCCTTCAGACGCCCCTGCGGCGTGCGCGCGGCCGCGACGATGACGATGTCGTCTGCACTCATGATCACTCCAGCCCTTCCGCGACCAGCAGCGTCGGCTGGGTCGCATCCTTCACATCCTGCACGCTCACCCCTGGTGCGAGCTCCACGAGCCGCAGACCGTCGGGCGTGACGTCGATCACGGCCAGATCCGTGATGATCCGATGCACCACCGCGCGACCCGTGAGCGGCAGCGAGCACTCGTCCACGATCTTCGCGGAGCCGTCGCGGGCGACGTGCTCCATGAGCACGATCACGCGCCCCGCTCCGTGCACGAGGTCCATCGCGCCGCCCGGGCCCTTGACCATCTTTCCGGGGATCATCCAGTTGGCGAGATCCCCGGTGGCGCTCACCTGCATCGCGCCGAGGATCGCGGCATCGATCTTGCCCCCGCGGATCATGCCGAAGCTGAGCCCGGAGTCGAAGAACGCTGCGCCGGGCAGCGTGGTCACGGTCTCCTTGCCGGCGTTGATGAGGTCGGGGTCGACCGCGTTCTCGGCAGGATAGGGGCCGACGCCGAGGATGCCGTTCTCGGACTGCAGCACGAGGGTCACGCCCTCTGGCACGTAGTTGGGCACGAGCGTGGGCAGCCCGATGCCGAGGTTCACGTAGGAGCCGTCGGACAGCTCTCGGGCGGCGCGCGCCGCCATCTCGTCGCGTGTCAGCGCCATGTCAAGCCTCCCCGTTCCCGGAGCCGATCGAGGGGCGCACGGTGCGCCGCTCGATGCGCTTCTCGATGTCGGATCCGACCTCGACCACGCGGTGGACGTAGACACCGGGCAAGTGGATCTGATCGGGATCCAGCTCCCCCGGCTCGACGAGGCGCTCGACCTCCGCGATGCAGATGCGGCCCGCCATCGCGGCGAGCGGGTTGAAGTTGCGCGCGGCCTTGTTGAAGATCAGGTTGCCGTGCCGGTCGCCGAGGGCGGCGTGCACGAGTGAGAAGTCGGTCGTGATCGCCTCCTCCAGCACGAACTCGCGCGGCTGCCCGTGCAGCTCGAAGGTGCGCACGTCCTTGGCGGGCGACGCGATCGCGACCGATCCGTCGGCGGCGTACCGCCGCGGTAGCCCGCCCTCCGCGACCTGGGTGCCGACACCGGTCTGCGTATAGAAGGCGGCGATGCCGGATCCGCCGGCGCGGAGTTTCTCGGCGAGCGTGCCCTGCGGCGTGAGCTCGAGTTCCAGCTCACCGGACAGGAACTGGCGCTCGAACTCCTTGTTCTCCCCCACGTATGAGGAGGTCATCTTGCGGATCCGCTGCGCGCCGAGCAGCAGCCCGAGCCCCCAGTCGTCGACGCCGCAGTTGTTGCTGACCACGCTGAGGCCCGAGGTCCCCTGCGCGAGCAGCGCCGCGATCAGCGCGCTCGGATTCCCGGAGAGCCCGAACCCGCCGACGGCGAGCGAGGCTCCGTCCGGGATKTCGGCCACCGCGTCCGCCGCGGAGGCCCTTTTCTTGTCGATCACGCGCCACTCCTTCGTGTGGGATACGGTTCCACTCTGCGCCGGGCGGACACGGGGTACAAGCCCGTGCTTGCGATGTGGGCGTCGCCGTCGGTAGCGTCCACATCATGGAACAGGCAGCCCCTGCGAAGCGCTCCGTGCCCGGAGCCCAGGCGATCGCGCGCGCCGCCGAACTGCTCCGCCTCGTGACGGCGTCCCCGGACGGCGCCGCGCTGCAGCGACTCGCCGCAACCTCAGGGCTCAGCCGCTCGACCGTGCACCGGCTACTGTCGGCCCTGCGTGCGGAGGGCCTCGTCGACCAGGATCCGCAGACCGCTCTCTGGATGCCCGGCCCCGAGCTCTATCTCATGGGAACAGTGGCCGCGGCGCGCTATGACATCACTGAGCTCGCCCACGACATCGTCCGCTCTCTGGCCGTGAAGACCGAGGAGAGCGCGTTCCTCTCGGTGCGGAGGGCGGACGAGACCGTGTGCCTGCTGCGCGAGGAAGGGGCCTTCCCCATCCGCTCCTTCGTGCTCAGCGAGGGCGTGCGCTTCCCGCTCGGCGTCGCGAGCGCCGGGCTTGCGATCCTGTCCTTCCTGCCTRACCACGATGTGGATGCGTATCTGAGCCGTCACCCCGAGCTCGGCGAGCGCTGGGGGCGCACGCACGCCCAGACTCCGCTGCGCCGACGCCTGGCGGAGACCAAGGCGCGGGGGTACGCCGTCAACCCCGGCCTCATCGTCGAGGGCAGCTGGGGCATGGGGGCCGCGGTGTTCGACCGCGACGGCCGTCCGGAATGGGCGCTGAGCCTCACGGGAGTGGAGTTCCGGTTCGGACCGGATCGCCTGCCGGCGCTCGGGCGTACCTTGCTCGCGCACGCCCATCAGCTGTCCGCCCGCATCGCCGGCCGAGCCGCCCGCTGAGCGACGTCCGCCCGCCCGTCCGCGCGCCCGCCGGTCCTCCGCCCGCCGGTCCGCCCGCGCGCCCGCCGGTCCTCCGCCCGCTCCCGTCGCAGAGGTTGCCGCTTCGCGCGACGTTGAGCGGCATCTTTTGCGACGGGAGCGAGTAGTGTCTTGCCGGTTACATACCATCGGGTATATACTTCAGTTATGAATCACGGAGAGATCCTGCAGTCGATCGTCTTCTCGACGCACGCACTCACCCGGATCGCCGCGCAGGAGGCCGGCAACGACGCTCCCGCAGCGCAGTGGCGGGCGCTGAGCCTGCTCGACGGCGACAACGGGCAGCGCGTGGGCGAGCTGGCGCGCGCCAGTCGGACGACCCAGCCGGGCATGACCCGGATGCTCGGCCAGCTCGAGCAGGAAGGCCTCGTGCTGCGCTCCCCCGACCCCGAGGACTCCCGCGCGACGGTCGTCACGATCACGGCCGAGGGGCGCATCGCCCTGCATGCCTGGCGCGACGAGATCCAGCGGATCCTCGCGCCGCGATTCAGCGACCTCGACGACACGGACTGGGAGCACCTCTCCCGCGCCGCCGAGATCCTGCACACGCATTCGCTTCTGGAAAGGACAGCACGTTGAATTCCACCGGTTCCTCGGTATCGATCTGGCGACAGCCCGCACAGGTCTGGGCGGTCGCCTTCGCCTGCGTCGTTGCGTTCATGGGCATCGGGCTGGTCGACCCGATCCTCCCCGCGATCGCCGCCTCGCTCAAGGCGACGCCGGTGCAGACCGAGCTGCTCTTCACCAGCTACCTGCTCGTCACCGGCGTGGCGATGCTCTTCACGAGCTGGATCTCCAGCCGCATCGGAGCCAAGGCCACCCTGCTGATCGGTCTGTCGCTCATCGTGGTGTTCGCCCTGCTGTGCGCGCTCAGCGGCAGCGTCGACATGATCATCGGCTTCCGCGCCGGCTGGGGTCTCGGCAACGCGCTCTTCATCTCGACCGCGCTCGCGACCATCGTGGGATCGGCGAGCGGCGGATCGAGTGCCGCCATCATCCTCTACGAAGCCGCCCTCGGCCTCGGCATCGCGATCGGCCCGCTGCTCGGAGGCCTTCTCGGCGAGGTCGCCTGGCAGGGCCCGTTCTTCGGCGTCGTCGTGCTCATGGCGATCGGCTTCATCGCCGTGCTGACTCTGCTCCGGGGCCCGTTCGAGCAGCGCCAGCCCGTGCCGTTCTCGGCTCCCTTCAAGGCCCTCGGACGGCCCGCACTGGGCGTGCTGGCCGTGGCCGCACTGTTCTACAACATCGGCTTCTTCGTGCTGCTGGCGTTCTCGCCGTTCCCGCTCGGATTCAGCGCGATCGGCATCGGCCTGACGTTCTTCGGCTGGGGCATCGCGCTGGCGGTCACGAGCGTCTGGGTCGCGCCGATCCTGCTGCGCCGGATGCCGATCACGCGGATCATCCTGTTCGTTCTACCGTTGCTGGCGATCGACCTGATCGTGGCCGGAATCCTGGTGGCGATCCCGATGGCGCTGGTGATCTGCATCATCGTCGGCGGACTGCTGCTCGGCGTCATGAACACCGTGCTCACCGAAGCGGTCATGGAGGCGACAGATCTGCCCCGCTCGGTCGCATCGTCGGCCTACTCCGCGGTGCGCTTCATCGGCGGCGCGGTGGCTCCGCCCGTCGCGGCGCTCCTGTCCCACCTCTGGGGCGACACCGTTCCCTACCTGTTCGCGGGGGTCTCGGTGCTGATCGCCGCGCTCGTGGTGCTCTTCGGCCGTGGTGCGCTCGCGCACATCGACCGCGGCTCGCACGACGCCGCGGAGGATGCGGAGGCGATCCTCATCGGCGACGCCGCCTGAGGATCGGCACCCGACCCGAACGGGTGCCGCGAAACGGCCCGTCCCGCACAACGCTGCGCGGGGCGGGCTTCGTCGTCGGCGGCGGGCTCTACGCTGGAGACATGCTGATCGGTCTCATGCGCCCCGTCGAGTCCAAGACCCACACCGTGCAGGCCGAGGAGCTGGACGAGATCCAGGATCTGCTCGCCGCCGAGACTCCGGAAGGATGGCAGGTCGCGGCCGCTCCGGTCGCGATGGCGAAGAAGGACACGGTCCTCACCGCGGAAGGCACGATCGTGCGCCGTGATGGCGTGCAGGAGATCGAGGCGGATGACATGGCCACGCTCGAGGCGAAGGTGCCGGACGGATATCAGTTGCTCTCCGTGCGGGTCGTCTGAGCGCGGCGGAACGCGCTCAGAGCGCCCGCACGCGGTTGTTCCGCGCGTTGTGCTCCAGTTCCACCAGCCCGAGCTGCTCGAGCAKCGGCGGGAGATACATGCCGAAACGCCCCCGATAGCCCTTGCGCAGGCCGTACCACCCGCCGACGGGGTTGTCCTCCGCGCGGCCGAACGCCTCCACGGTTCCGTCGGCTGCCGGCTTCTGCTCGTCCGCGGCTCCCAACGCGACCCAGTCGCCCTGGGCCACCAGCCAGGCGTGCAGATCCTCGATCGCCCTCGACTGGTAGCGCAGCGTGGTCGACCCCACCTGGCAGACGAGCTCGTCGCCGTCCCGGTGCATCGTGTACTCGCTCGAACCCGGCGCCGTGCGCAGCCGCCAAGGGCTCTCGGCCGTCCCATCCCCATCGATCATGGCGCGAGTCTACTGAGCGCGATCGGCGACGGCGAGGTCTTCGGCCGGCTGCCCGCGCCGATGACCGGTCCTGCGATCGAAGAACGGTGCGGCCGGGGGGACAATCCGGCCGCACCCGCCATCCCCCAATGACGACAGGACTAGCGGGAAAGCGTCGTCAAGCCTCTGGGATTCTCGACGGCGCCCTAGCCATGCACAGGTGAGACGCCAGGAAGCGCGATCGATGACGCGCTCGTCACGAGAGATGCCGGCCAGAGCGATTTCGGTGCGGCCGCTGGGAAACACCGGCCGCACCGAAACCGTCCATTGCGACAGGCTTTATGGGAGGACATCGTCGAATCTCTGGAGCTTCGACGGTGCCGCTGCCTGCGCTGATGAGTTCGCGGAGAACTCACCAGACACGAGACTGCCTCGCACGGTCATCGGGTGGTGACGATTGACTCGATCTGCGGGATGGCAGGTACGGTCTGCGGGCGACCAACTCGATCAGACGCGACCGATCTTCCGTCCGCTGGAAAACGCCCCCAAAAGACGCGACTTCCGCGTTTTCATTACGTGAGTCCTGCGGCGACTTCAGCGTTCGATCGACATGCAGAGCCCGCTTTGGCCATCGTCACCCGCAGTCATGGCCAAAGCGACGGGCGAAGTCGTCGGCCACAAGCACGTAATACAGGCTGGTGCACCAAGCCCCGAGGGGTTCGGGGGATATCAGCTGTGCGCCTGGGGAATCGCGGCGTATATCGACACTGGGGAGAACTATCGCATGAACACGCTCAAAAACGAGGAGAACGCGGGCACGGCCAAAACGGTACATCGACGCACGATCGTCAAGGGGGCCGCGTGGTCGTTGCCCGTGATTCTCGCCGCGACCGCGCTGCCGGGCGCTGCCGCGTCGGGCGCAACCTGCCCCAGTCTGAGCAGCTATTACGGGGACTACTCCGGCTACCAAGCCACGGGGCTCGACAGCCGGAAGCGATGGACATCAACCTCCAGCAGCTCCGTCACCGCGGGTTTGGGCAACACATCGGGCCCGACAGGTTACGCCGCTCTGGCCTACTCGAGTAGCGCGCCCGGGGCCACGACGCTCCAGCTCGTCTCCCTGTCCTATTCGTACACGTTCCACTTCGCGGTCAACTGGACATCCGTTCCGGCCGGATGGACGTTGACATCGACGACCTCCAGCGCGGGAACATGGACGTACACGTTCACCTACAACAACGTCGGGGGCACGACTCTGATCACATCGTCGACAGCCCCCGGTACGGTTGTCGTTCCTAAAGCAAGCGTCGCAGGCCAGATCATCGCGAGCAGCGTGCCGTACGGCACAGACACCAATTCAGCGGCGTTCAACGCGTACAGCTCAGTCATCAATTGGTCGTACATCCCGACCTTCTCGGGCACCCCTGGCTGCACATCAGCCGATGGCAACGACGGCACAGTCCGCGTGCGTCAGGCCGGCTTCACTGGGCAGATGGTCTCGAGCTGAGTGAATCGACGTTCACGGGCGGCCGTCTTGTGACCAGGACGGCCGCCCGTGGCCCTCATCGTCCGCTGATGCAGCCGGTTTCGCTCGACATCGGAGTAAAGTACTGGCTGCGCTCTTAAGGAGGGCACTTGGCCATCTATCTTTCGAACGGAACTGATCGGGCCAACAGCCAGTTCTTCACTCCCGCCTGGCTGGACACGCACGCCGCGAGCGCAAGTGCCGCAGCGCTCTTCGAGCGGCATGGAGTCAGCTTCTTCGGCCGCTACGGCCAAGCGTTCCGGATCAGGTCCGCGGCGTTCCCCACGATGTTCATCGCGCACATCACCACGCCACCTGCGCGGCTGCGTTGGGAGCGATCCGGCGCGAACGCTCACCGACACCTCTTCATGTTCGTCAACAAGGGCAGTATCGAGATCTCCGACTCAGCGCAAAGCCTGGTCACGGACGGCGACGGTCTGTGCGTGCTCCTGGCCGGCTCGGGCACGGCCGAGTTCTCCATGCTCACCACCACCGAGCTCCTGCTCTTCGCCTTCGATTCCCATGAAGCCGATCCGATCGACATCGCAGCGGCCCGTGACAGTGATATCTCGTCCAGGAGCACGGTGTTCCGCGCGGCCTACGCGTTCCTGCTGGCTGTGCTCGATAACCAGGGCCAAGACGAACCACCGCTGACCGAGGCGCTGCAGGTCCTCACCMATAACATCGTCCGAGCGCTGGTGAACGACACCGGCCACTACCCCCGTGGCAGCTCCGGCTTCGCCATGGCCCAGAAGCGCCTGATGGCCTACGCGCCGATCGTCACGTTCACTCCTGACGATCTCGCAGAGCGGCTCAAGATCTCCCGCCGCACCCTGAGTCGCTGGTACAACGCGGAAGGGCTTAGCGTCACGCAGGAGTTGCGGCGATTCAGGGTGGCTCGCGCGCAGGAACTTCTCGCCAGCGGTCAGACGATGTCAATGACCCAGATCGCGGAGGCAAGCGGCTTCGGATCGGACGACACCTTGACGCGGGCGTTTCAAAAGGAGCTCGGGGAAACCCCGGCGGGCTACCGCGAGCGAATCGCCGCCGAAGCAGCTGCCGGTCAAGGCGCATCCGACGGCACCGATCCAGACGCGACGCCCTCGGCGCCGTAGGACCTGCGCGCGGACACAAACCTTGGCCGATAACCCACGAACGGGCACCGGACGCAGAAAAGCCCTGATAGATGGCGAGATCTATCAGGGCTTATCCGTGCACCCCCTGGGACTCGAACCCAGAACCCACTGATTAAGAGTCAGTTGCTCTGCCGATTGAGCTAGAGGTGCTCGGCGGGCCGGTTCCCCGGCCGAGGAATCACATTACCAGCGGATCCGATGGAAGCGAAATCGGCGCCGAGTCCTCGTACATCCCTGGCGTGTCGGCCGCCTGGAGTGCGCGTTGGGCTACGTTCGCCCAGGGAACGGGCTCCCCCGCCGCCTATCCTTGAGACGTGACTGAGACCCGCGCCGAAGCAGACTTCCAGAGCGACCTCGACCTCGCTCTCCGCCTTGCCGATGCCGCCGATGCGCAGTCGCTGCCGCGCTTCGACGCCGCCGACCTGAACGTTTCCCTCAAGGCCGACCACTCCCACGTCACCGATGCGGACCTGGCGACCGAGCGCGCTCTCCGCGAGATCCTGCAGGTCGAGCGCCCGGATGACGGGATCCTCGGTGAAGAGTTCGGCACGTCGGGCGATGCGCACCGGCAGTGGGTCATCGACCCGATCGACGGCACCGCGAACTTCCTGCGCGGCGTGCCGATGTGGGGAACCATGATCAGCCTCGCCGTCGACGGCGTCGCCCGAGTCGGCGTCGTGAGCATGCCGGCGCTCGGCCGGCGCTGGTGGGCCGCTCCCGGTCTCGGCGCCTGGGCTTCGACGGACGCCGAGCCGCGTGCGATCCGGGTTTCCGACGTGTCCAGCCTGGATGACGCGAGCGTGAGCTTCCAGAGCATCGCGCAGTGGGACAAGGCCGGTCATCTCGACGCGCTCATCGCCCTGAGCCGCCGGGTGTGGCGCGACCGCGCCTACGGCGACGTGTTCTCGTACATGATGCTGGCCGAGGGTCGCCTCGAGATGGTCGCCGAGTTCGACGTCAAGGAGTACGACATCGCGGCGGCGTTCGCGATCGTCGCCGAGGCGGGCGGCACGGCCACCGCGTTCGACGGCACACCCACGCTGGCGGGGCGCTCGGCGCTCGCCACGAACGGCGTGCTGCATTCCGCGTTCCTGGAGCAGTTGCATGGCCCGGCGTCCGCGCAGCCCGGCCCGGTCGGACAGCAGAGCCAGGCCGCCCCCTGATGCGCCTCCTCGGACGCGTGGTGCTGTCGCTGGGACTCGCCGTCGGCGTGCTCACCGCGGCCACGGCGTGCAGCGGGGGCGCCCCCACCCCCGCCCCCACCCCCAGCTCGAAACCCACCTCCGGCACGAAGACCATCACCCCCGAGCCGACGACGCCGCCCACCTCCGACACCCCGGCGACACCGCCGGCTGTCCTGAGCTGCGAGACCCTGATCCCCTCCGACACCGTCACCGCGCTGCACAAGCAGGGCTGGGCCGCGATGAAGCGCGACTTCGCCTTCGGCCCCGACGCCGTGCCCGGTGGCATCGAGTGCCTGTGGTCGGATCCGGCCATCGCCTCCGACCGCGGCCTGCTCTACGGCTGGGCGCCGATCGCGGGCGCCGAGGCGAAGGCCCGTCAGGAGAAGCTGATGGCGTCGGGCTGGATCCGCGAGGACAGCGACCGCGGCGTGTACATCACGGCGGACCCGCGTGCCTCGCTCAGTCAGGACGAAGACGGTTACGGGATGACCTATCTGTTCGGCCCGGGCTGGGTGACCGTGTCCGACACCAAGCAGGGCCTGGTCCTGATCGACCCCCGGGGTTGATCAGAGTGCCCGTGCGGACGACCTCCTTCACCCTTCCCGCCGCCTCAGACCGCGAGAACGAGGATGCGATGGCGCTGGCCGCCGGGATCGGCGTCGTGGTCGACGGTGCGGGGATCCCGGCAGAGCTGCGCCGCGGCTGCACGCACGCCGTGGCCTGGTACGCGCGCCGCCTCGCCGACGCGTTCTGCGCCCGGCTGATCGATCGCGCCACGCCGATGCGCGCCGCCTTGGCCGGAGCGATCGCGGAGGTCACCGCGCTGCACGCCGGAACGTGCACCTTCGAAGGCGGGTCGCCGAGCGCGACCGTCGCCGCCTGGCGCGTCGACGGTGCGGAGGTCGAGCATCTCGTGCTGTGCGACGCGTCGATCGTCGTGCAGGACGCATCGGGCCGCGCGCACGAGATCACTGATGACCGCATCGAGAGCTCCGTGGCGCGGCGCATCCGTCAGCTGCTGTCCGCGCGCGCGGGAACCACGGATCCGAGCCCGGACGAACGGGCCGCGCTCCGCTGGCGCGCCCTCGAAGAGTGCCGCAACGCCGCTGGCGGCTTCTGGTGCGCGCAGACGGATCCGGCGGTCGCCGCTCACGCCCTCCTCGGACGTCAGGCGGTCGACCGCACTGCGGCCGTGATCGCCGCCTCCGATGGCGGTACGCGCGGGTTCCAGCTGGTGGACGCCCACGATCTCCCCTCCTTCGCACACAGGGCCGCTGCCGGAGAGCTGGCGGGACTCGCCGCCGAGATCCGCCGCGGCGAGGAGGGACTCCGCACCCGCTCCGGCTTCGACGGCAAGATCCACGACGATCTCACCATCGTGGTCGGATCCTTCGACTGACACCGTTTCCCAACGCCACACGCGTCGGCGAGTTGCCTGCCACCCCGTGGCCTTCTACTGTCGAGAGCGTGATGGCAGATGCGCTCCAGTCCGCGTGGTCCGACGTCTCGAGCCAGGATCCGGTGCGCATCGCCCAGGCTCTCGACGCCTTCCGCGGGCTGCTCCCCGAGGCTCTGATGACCGAGGGCGAGGGCGGGGACGCCCACCGCAGCGCACTGCGCGGGCTCGCATACGGCCTGGACGAGCTCGGTCGCGCGGATGAGGCCAGGGAGATGTACCACACGCTCGCCGAGGTCTGCGAGAGCGCCCTCGCAGACCAGGGGCACCTGGACGAGCACCGCGAGCAGCTCCTCGATGACCGACTGCACTCCCGCGCCGCCGAGCAGATGGTCGGCGGCGGGCCGGCCTCCTCCGCCGTCGTCGCTGCACTGGACGCGCTGATCGCGGAAGGCGAGCAGACGCTCGGCGGTGCGCACGGTCGTGTGCTCTGGCTGCTGGATCGGCGGGCTCAGCTGCTCACCCGGATGAACCCCGCTGAGGGGTTGCACGCCTACGACCTGCTCATCGCTCGCGCCGCAGCCGCGGACGAGCGCGGCGAGAACCACCTGACAGCGCTCGCGGCGAAGGCGACGGAGCTGTCCCGGATCGACGAGGACGAGCAGTCCTCCCTGCTCTGGGGGCAGGTGCTGGACGGCCGCCGCGCGCTCCTCGGCTTCGACGCGCCCTCGACGCTGGATGCGTGGTGGTGGCGAGCCAGGACCCGGTACTGGTCGGGCGATGCCGCCGGAGCCGACGCCGACCTCGCTCTGCTGATCCCCGCTCTGCAGCGGCAGCGCGGGGAGGACGACGCACTCACGCTGGACGCCATGAAGTTCCGCACCACCACGCTGCGCGTGCTCGCCCGTGACGGCGCCGCCGCCGATGATCCGCTGCCGCTCGTGCGTCGGATCGCCGTGCTGGAGACCGCGCGCTTCGGGCCGGGCGCGGACCAGGTGCTCGCGTCCCGGATGATGGCGGTCGAGGTGCAGCTCGACCGAGAGGACCGCGAGGGACTGTGGCCGGGACTCATCGCGGAGGCCCGCGGGATCGTCGATGACACGGCGGACCGCGCCCCTCGCGCCTCGCTCGCGCTGCGCTCGCTCGATCTTCTGGCCCGCGTGCTGCGCGACGCTCGCGCGGAGGTTCCCTCCCCCGCGCTCACCGAGTCGGGGCTCGCCGCCGCCGTCGCGCGGTGCGCGCACGTCGATCGTGCGCGCGAGGAGCTGATGTCTGCCGATCCGGCGGCCACCGCGAGCCCGACCCTCGGGACGGATCCGGATCCGGATCCGTCCCTGGCGTCGCCCGAGCGTCTCGCGAACGAGATCGCGCACGCCTGGACGGACCTGTCCCAGTGGCACGCGCCGCATTCCTCCGAAGCCCTGGATGCGCTGCGCTCGGGTGCCGATCGTCTCCGTGACTTCGGCCCCGCCGGACGTCGGAGCGAGATCGACGTGCGGGACGACCTCGGCTCGGCCTTGCGCGATGCCGGCCGTGGATCCGAGGCGCTTGCGGAGTTCGAACGATCGCTCGCGCTCGAGCTGGGCCTCGCGGCGGAGGCGTCGACCGCGGAGGACCGCCGCACCGCGGCGACCAGGCTCGCGCAGTCCCGGTACGCGCTCGGCGCCACGCTGCGCGGCATCGGGCGCAACGCCGAGGGCGAGGCACTGCTCGCGGACGCCATCGAGATCGCGCAGCACGACGGCGCCTCACCACGGATCATCTCCGAGCTCCGCGACACCCGCGCACTCGCCCTGCAGGATCTGGGACGCAGCGACGAGGCCGCCGCCGAAATGCGCGCACTCTACGACGCCTCGGGCGACGTCGGCCACGCGATCGACCTCGCCGCCGTATACCTGCGCAGCGACCGCGCTGCGGAGGCGGAGGCACTGCTGCGGCCCGTGCTCGCACAGCTGGAGGCGGAGGGGTCCGCCGAAACCGCCCAGGCCTCCCGCGTGATCGGAAACCTCGCCCTCGCCGCGTGCCAGCTCGGACGGGACGCCGAAGCCGCGGCCACCTACGACCGGCTCTACGAGTTGCAGTCGCGCATCCTCGGCCCGGAGCATCGGGACGCTCTGATCACCCTGCACAACCGCGCGCAGGAGGAGCGGCACCTCGGCCGCTACGCCGAGGCCGCGCGACGCTTCGAGTCCGTCCTCGTGCGCCGCACGGCCGCGCTCGGCGCGGACGATCCGCACACCCTCAGTACCCTGTCCGCCCTTGCCGGCTCCGTCGCGGACGCCGGAGACCTGCCCCGCGCCAGGGAGCTGACGGAGCGGGTCGTCGCCGAAACACGCGCCGTCCTCGGCGAGACGGATCCGCAGACGCTGCGCCGGATCCGCGATCTGGACAGCATCCTCGCGCGTCTCGGCGATGCGCAGCAGGACCGCGAAGTTCTCGCCGACCAGGTCAGGGCCGGATTCGCCTCGGCCGAGGGCGCGACCGACGAGGGCGCCACCTCGCCCGGGCTCGCCGCGTTGCGCTATGCCGACCACCTCGCCAGGCAGAGCCGCTATGGCGACGCCCTCGTCGAGTACAGCCGCGCCCGCGACGCGCTGAGCGACACCGCCGGCATCGACTGGCTGAGGGCCGAGCGCGGCGCCGCCGAGTGCTCGAAGCGGCTCGGCGCATACCGCGAGGCCGGCGACGCTTACGCGCGCATCGTGCCGCAGATCGAGCGGCTCCTGCCGGGCGATCACTGGGCGCTCGCCGACACGCTGAACGACCACGGTCTCGTGCTCTCGCACCTGGGCCTCGTGGACGCGATGATCCCCGTGCAGCAGCGGGCGATCGCCGTCGCCGACGGAGCCGGTTCCGACCCCGAACGGGCCGTGCAGCTGCGGATCTGGCTCGGCCGCCGTCTGGCCGAGGCTCGGCGCTTCCCGGAGGCGCTCGCCGCCTACGACGATGCCGCCGAGGCCGGGGCCCGCACGATCGGCGCCGAGCACGCGATCACCCTCGACGCGATCGACGACCGGGCCGAGACCCTGATCTCGCTCGGGCGGCATCGTGAGGCTTTGAAGATCTACCGCACCAACATCCCCGCCATGGAGCGGGTGCTCGGCGCCGACTCCGCCGCCGTGCGCCGCGCCCGCAGCAAGCAGAAGGCGTCGGCCCAGCAGGCGTCCAAGACCCGTTCGGCGATCTCCGGCGGCGTCATCATCGCGGCCATCCTGGTGTATGTCATCTGGACGCGGATGAGCTGATCAACGGCTCGCTCGCAGAACGCTATGAATGCGGATCCGGATCTTCCGCCGCGCTCGCGACTGCGGGATGCTCAGCGTGTCCGTAGCCGTCGACGACGGACACGCTGACGCAGGACCCGAACACGAGGAGCACACCATGACCAACTACCTACTGATCTACCGCGCAGACCCTGCCGCGATGGCCGCGATGCCCGAGCCCACGCCCGAACAGGCCGCCGAGATGACGGATGCCTGGAACGGCTGGGCCGCACGCGCCGGCGACGCCATCGTCAACTTCGGCGACCCGACCGCAGCGGTCTCCCCCGGCGCCGATCCCACAGTGGGCGGGTACTCCCTGCTCAAGGCGGACTCCTACGACGAGATCGCCGCGCTGCTCGAAGGCCACCCGCACACCGCCATGGGCGGCACGATCGACGTCTACGAGACCCAGCCTGTCGCGGGCGGCTGAGCGCGGTCGACACCGATCTGAGGAAGCCCTCGGGATCCAGCGAATACCGCACGGATCGCGGGGGCTCATCGCGCGCCGCACGTCTCAGCCGCGGCTGACGCCGGCAGCACCGGCCAGGAGGCGCTCACGTTCGACGGGGTCGGATGCGAGTGCCGCCGCAGCAGCAGCCAGGCCGTAGGCGGCGTCCAAGACCGCGGCATCGGCGCTGGGCGTCGCCCCGGCCGCGGTGAACTCCGCGGTGTGGTGCACGGCGCCGGCGACGTCGTAACCGATCATCGGATGGATGCTCGGCATACGGTGCGACACGTTGCCCATGTCCGTGGAGCCCACGGCGGGGCCATCGAGCTCGACGACGCGGCCGATGGCCGCCATGGCCGCTGCGTATTCCCGACCGAGCGCTGCGTCCTGGCGCAGGTCCGCGAACGGATGTCCGACCGGCTCGATGGACAGCGTGCACCCTGTCGCCAGCGCACCGGCCTCGTAGCAGCGCTGCACGCGCTCCCACACGATGTCGAGCTGATCCTTGCGGGGCGCGCGCAGCTCCACCCGGGCGGTGGCCCGTGCCGGGATGACGTTCGGCGCAGTGCCTCCATCGACCACGATCGACGACATGATCACGTCGTTGGCGAGCTGCTGGCGCGCGAGCGCCGTCGCGGTCTGCGCGATGACGATCGCATCGAGCGCGTTGACGCCTTCGGTGGGGGCCGCGGCGGCGTGCGCGCCGCGGCCATGGAACGTCATGTCCCAGCATCCGAGCGCCAGCGACGAGGCACCGACTCCGTCTTCGCCGGACGCGTGGGCCATCATCGCGACGGCGACGCCGTCGAAGAAGCCCGACTCGAGGAGATCGACCTTCCCGCCCCATGACTCCTCAGCCGGGGTGCCGAGCGCAAGCACCGTGAGGCCCAGCCTGTCGGCGAGAGGCGCCAGGGCCAGTGCTGCACCGACAGCGGACGCGGCGTTGACGTTGTGCCCGCAGCCGTGGCCGATCTCCGGCAGGGCGTCGTACTCGATACACACCGCGACGACGAACTCCCCCACGCCGTAGGCCGCGGCGAACGCGGTCGGAGCGTCGGGCTGGATGCGATCGAAGGAGAACCCGGCACGCCGCAGCACTTCTGTGACCTTGCTGACCGAGCGGAACTCTTCCCCGCCGAGCTCGGGATCGGCGTGGATCGCGTGACTGAGGGCGATCAGCGTGTCCTGGTGCGCGGTGACGGTTGCGCGCACCTCGTCGCGCACGATGGGCTGAGTCGACACGGTCATGCGGATGCCTCCTGTGCGGCGATCGTGCGCGGATAGGCGAATGCGACGGCTCCGGCGAGCACCGCAGCCGTGATGAGCGTGACCCAGATCGTCACGATGCCGCCGACAGCGATATGCCCGTCGGCAGAAACGAACGCCGTCGAGATCAGCTTGATCGCGGCCGCACCGATTGCGATGCCGACCGAGAGCGCGAGTTCGTTGAGGCCCGCGGCGGTTGCGGTCTCCGCAACGGGAACCCCTTCGACGCTGAGTGTGCGGGTCGCCGCCTGGTACATGCCGATCCCGACATAGAAGACGGAGAACCCGGTGATGTACCCGGCGAGGGTGCCGTGCAGGGCGGCCATCAGCGCGAACCCGAGTGCCAGGAACGCGGCGGCGGTGAACAGTGCCGCACGTTCACCGACGAGCCGCATATACGCGGGCAGCGCGAGCGAGGAGAAGAAGGCGAGCACCGACGTGGCGGCGAGAACGATCGCGATCTGGAGCGGGTTCATCTCGAAGCCGTATGACGTCGCCGCCGCGTCCGCGTGCAGGAAGATGCCGTTCGTGCCGAAGTAGCTGATCGAGGCGAATCCGAAGAGGAAGGTCACGATCGTGATGATGCGGACGCGCGGGATCCGCAACATGCGCAGATCGATGAACTGCGTGACGTTCTTGCGCATGTCGAGCCGCCACCACAGCGCGAGAAGCGCCAGACCGCCTATCCCCGTGCCGAGGGTAAGTGGCGAACCCCATCCCCAGTCGCCGCCCATCGACAGCGCGGTGACGAATCCGATGAGGCCGAGCGTGCACAACGCGAGAGGCAGCGCGGCGAGCGGTTCCCGGGTTCCCTCGAGTCCTTTCGGAAGAACGAAGGACGCCACCAGGGCGATGACGGCGAACGGCACCGCGACCCAGAACCCCAGGGTGGGGCGCTGTGCGCCGACGATGCCGGCCAGCAGCCCGCCCACGCCGACGGTGATCATCAGCGTGGCGATCATCGCGCCGACACCGCTGCGGGTCGCGGCCGCATCTGTTGCGCGCAGGATGCCCATCATCAGCGGGATGAAGCCGACCACGCAGGTCAGCAGCACGATACCGATCGTCACAGTCGCAAGCGTCGGCCACAGAGCCATCAACAGCACCCCTGCAGAGACGATGGCGGCAGTGATGCGCAGGATGAGACGGCATCCCATGCTGTCGCCGAGGCGGGAGATGACGGGGGTCATCACCGCGAACGCCACCGACGAGATGAGGAAGAGCCCGTTGATGGTCGGGTCGTCGATCTTCAGCTCGGGCCCGAGCGCGGGCAGGATCGGGTTGATATAGCCCTGGGTGATGCCGGACAGCGACTCGATGAGAGCCATCGCGACGATGACGCCGACCATGGGAGCGCCGAGTCGTGTGCGCGTCGCCGTCGGGGAGGGAACAGTGGACATGCTCGTGGTCCTTCGCTGGAACGATGTTCACGACATCGTGAACGGGCCAAATGTACGGTTCAACCGTGCACGTCGTGCCAAACTGCTGGAATCAGACATGAGCGGAGTGAATATGCCGAAATCCGCTGAACCGATGGAGATCGATCTTGGATTGATCGGCGCGCTCGAGGTCAACCCGCGTGCGGAATGGACCGCGATCGGCGCAGCCCTCGATGTGTCGCCCACGACCGTTGCCCGCCGATGGGCGGCGCTTTCCGCCGCCGGCGAGGCATGGGTCACGCCAGCGCCGGGGCATCTTTTCGGAGAAGAGGCCGGATGTGCGTTCGTGTTCCTCGCCATCGAGCCGCGCGCGCTTGAGAAGGCGATCCGGCGACTCGGAGAAAGTCCGGTGTTCGCGACGATGTCGCGCGTCACCGGCGATTTCGATCTGATGATCGACTGCTTCGGAGCCACTCTCTCATCACTCCTCGACGAGATCGGCAAGCAGCTCGCCGCTGTACCGGGCATCCAACGCAAGCAAGTGCTCGTCGCGACACGCGTCGTGCGACACGGCACTCAATGGCGGTCCGGCACGATCGCTCGGGACCAGGCGCGCACGCTCCGGCCCGAGCCATTCAACCGGTCGGTGGGACAACGCCGCATCGAGGCGCAGATGGTCAATGCCCTCTCGCTTGACGGCCGCGTGTCGTGGGAGCAACTGGGTGCGGCGCTGGACAGATCCGCGCAGACCGCGCGACGACACGCGAACGCCCTGCTCGACCGAGGCATCCTGACGCTGCGCTGCGACCGTGCGCTTCGATTCGGCTCACCACGCACCGAAGCCTCGCTCCTGGTGAGTGTCCCGGCGCCGAGTCTGGACGGTGCGGCGCGATTCTTCGCCGACCAAGCCTCGTGCCGGCTCAGCTCACAGGTGCTCGGCGCCTGCAACCTCGTCGCGACCTTCTGGATCCGCGATCTCAGCGAACTGCAAAGGATCGAAGCGGAGCTGATGGGCCACTACCCGGAGGCGATCGTGCATCAGCGCACGGTGTCGGCACGCACCGACAAACGGCTCGGGCACGTCCTGGATGTCGATGGGCGCACGGTAGGCATCGTGCCGATGGTGTTTCCGACCTGACGCACGCTGACCTGCGGTCGTCCGTTCGCCGATAAGGTCGTGGCCATGGGCATCCTCTTCTACGGCAGCGCCGAGCACGCGATCGAGATCGACGACATCGCGCTGGCTCACCTCAAGGTCGTGATCGCGACCAAGCTCCGCCGCAACGAGAGCTTCACCCTCTCCTGGAAGCACGACGACAACCAGCCCGTCGGTCGTTCCACGATCTGGCTGCACCCCTCGATCGAGCTGCGGTTCGAGTTCGACGAGCCGGACCCGCCCCAGCTCGACCCCGCCCGCATCCAGGCGTATGCGGACTCCGCCAACACCTCGGGCGGCATCCTCGTCCCGGAAGAACACATCCTCGGATCCGGCAACAGCGCAAGCGGGCCGTCCTAGGCTCGGAGCGCGCTCCGCACCCGCTGTGCTCGGCGCTCTCGGAGTCATCCGCCGGCAATGGTGAACCAGATGCCATACACCCCGGCGATGCACATGAGCACCGTGGTGATCCACCCCAGCGTGGCGGCGAGCTTCCCGTTGCGGTATTCGCCCATGATGGTGCGGTCGCGCGAGATCAGCATCATGATGATCAGGAACGGGCCGGCAGCGATGCCGTTGACGATCGCGCTGAGTACGAGCAGGCCGATCGGGTCGGTGGAGACGATAGCGAGGATCGTGCCGCCGATCATGCCGATGCCGAGGAGCACGTAGAAGAACGGCGCCCTGCGCGGGTTCTTGTCCAGGCCCCAGTTCTTGTTCATCAAGGCGGAGAGCCCTGCCGCTCCGGCCGCCGCGAGCACGGGGACGGCGAGCATGCCTGATCCGATGAACCCGAGGGCGAAGAGGACGCTGGCGAAGTTCCCGGCGATGGGTTCGAGGGCCTTGGCCGCTTCCGCGGCGCTGGAGACCGTCTTATGGTGCACGCCCAGTGTGGCGGCGGAAGACGCGATGATCGCGAACATGATCAGGACGCTGAAGGCCATCCCGGTGAAGACGTCCACTCGACCGTTGCGCAGCTTCCGGTGGGCTTCGCGCGCGGGACGCTCGTCGAGAGCAGGCGCGTCGTCTCCGCCCCGCTTCTCCTCGCGCAGCTCCTCAACACGTTGCGCGGACTGCCAGAAGAACATGTACGGAGAGACGGTCGTGCCGAGGACGCCGACGGCCAGACCGAGATAGGCCGGAGAGAGCTGGAATTGGAGGCCGGCAAGACCGCTCGCGACGCTGCCCCAGCTCACATGCGTGGCGAACAGCACTCCGATGTAGACGAGCAGGACCAGGCACAGCCACTTGAAGATCTTCCCGATCAGCTCGAACGAGCCGAGCATGACCGTCACGAGGATGACGGCACCGGAGACGATGCTCCAGATCCACGCCGGCCCCGCGTGCAGGAGCTGCATGCCCTGTCCGATCGCGTTGAGATCCGCGGCGAGGTTCAGGCAGTTCGCGGCGATCAACGCGACGATCAGAACGCCGATCGACACCCCGACGCCCCGGTGGAATCGGCGGCGGATGAGCTTGCCGAGGCTGTCCCCGGTGGCGAGCGCCATGCGGTCGCAGATCTCCTGGACCGCCATCATGAGCGGCAAGGAGAGAGGGACGGTCCACAGCAGGCTGTTCCCGAATGTCGCTCCTGCCTGTGAATAGGTGGCGACGCCAGACGGATCATCGTCTGCGGCGCCAGTGACGAGGCCGGGGCCCAGCACCCGCAGGAAACGCATGACCGGGTTGCGCTTGGACTCCTTGTGTTCGCTGCCATCCTCATGGGGTGCCCCCGAGGCCCCCTTTTCCGCATCAGCGGTCGGATCGACGACGGCCATTCGAGGCTCCTTCCTGAGTGCGACGCAGCCGACACAGTCGGACGCCGTGAGCCTGCTGCTACGGCTGCCTCTGCACGCTAAGTGCTTGCGCGGAAGGAGCGGCAAGGGCTTGCGCGTCTTCCGAAGAATGCACTAGGCGGCGCCGCGAACCAGGGCCGCTGGCCCGACGAGAAGCACAAGAAAGCCCCCGGCGATCCCCATTCGTCAGGGATCGTCGGGGGCTTCTCACAGCGACAGCGGCACGGTGGAGCTGGGGGGAATCGAACCCCCGTCCAACGCTGAGTCTCCACGCCTTCTCCGGGCGCAGTCTGTGCAGACGTTCTACTCGGCTCCGACCTTTGTCACAGACACCTAAGTCGACAAGCCCAGCCTGGGAAGAGTCCCGTGCGACGTCCAGACGCCATCGCACAGCAAGATTCCTAGATGACGTCAGGATCCGTATCGGAATCACATACGGCCTGACGGACTATCGGGCTCGCTTATGCAGCGAGGGCGAAGTCAGTGCGCTTTGCATTGGCACTTATTGTTTTGCAGGGAGCGTTCACGAGATAACCCTGCATCCTCGGCCCGCTTCTCGTGGATTCACAGGCGCTGTCGAAACCGATCAGCCCCGTGGTCCTTCTTGCGAAGGAGCCGCTGTCGCTCTGTGGAATTACCAGCGGGCGCCGAAGCGCCCGAGCATCTCAGACTACAACGCTTGAGACGCCCGCGCCATTCCGCGGGTCGTGCAAGGCGATGCCCCGCCCCCTTGCTCCAGGGCATCGCCGCTGATCAGAGACCGCAGCGTCGCGCGATCAGTGCCCGCCGCTGCCGTTGCACGCCACCCCAGGTGACGGCACGAACTCCTTCAGGCCGGCTTTCACGAACGACCCGTAGGACTGCACCCCGTGATACCTGTCGACGCCGCCAGGGCTCTGATTCCCACGCATCGCGATCGCGTCGTCATCGAACCCCGGAGGGTTGTTCTCCACCGAGTCCAACCTGTCGAGCCCTGAGTAGGCGCATTCGGACGCGGCGTGCGACGGTCCTGATGTCGGATCTCCATTCCCGTTGGTCTCGCCTGCATATGCCGCGCTGGATCCCGCTGCAACGAGCCCCAGCGCGATCGCGCAACCGATCGCCAGTCGTTTCATCTGATGGTCCTCCTTCACGCAGTTCTTCCTCGCCGAGGCGCGGAACTGCGCCGCGGTGCGCGCAGTCTACGCGCGCCCTTCGTCGGCACTGCACCGTGCTACCACCCGCAGTGAGACGGCGGCGGACCTCTTGGAGACGTCTTGAGGATCCGACCGTGCCGTAGAGTCGCGGCATGAGCGAGGTCGTCATCACCGTCCGCGGCGAGCACGAGGTGCGGATCGCGCCCGAACGCGCCATCGTCACGCTGTCCGTCGCGCTGGACGGCCCGGATCGCGAAGCCGTCGTCGCCCGCACGCTGGCCCTCGCCGAACCCGTGCGCGTCGGCATCGCCGCACAGGAAAAGTCAGGTGCCGTCGAGACCTGGTCGAGCCGCCGCCTCGCCGTACGGTCGGAGCGGCCGTGGAGCAACGACGGCACACGGCTCGCCCTCGTCCATCACGCCTCGGTCGACTTCACCGCGACGTTCGTGGACTTCTCCGCACTCTCCGCGTGGGTCGCCGAGGTGTCGACCGGCGACGGCATCGCCGTGAACGACACCGACTGGATCCTGACGCCCGAGACGCGCACCCGCGTCGAGCAGGAGGTGGCCGCTCAGGCCGTGCGCACCGCGGTCGCTCGCGCAGGCGCTTATGCGACCGCCTTGGGACTCACCAGGGTCGAGCCGATCGAGATCGCCGACGCCGGGCTCATCACCGACCGCGGCGCGGCAGACATGGCCCCGAAGGCGATGCGCGCGTTCGCGGCTCCCCCGTCGGGCGCCGGGCTCGAACTGCAGGGCGACGACATCACGATCTCCGCGACCGTCGAGGCGCGGTTCGTCGCCGCCTGAACGACATGAGCCGCACCTCGAGGACCCGCCGCAGGCTTCAGGCCCTTCGGCGCCGCACGAACGCCAGGGCGAGCACGCCACCGAGCAGCAGCACCGCTCCCGCACCGATCACCGGCAGCGGATCGGCGCCGGTCGCAGGCAGCGCTCCGCTGCCGGATCCGCCGGGAGCCATCGTCGGCGCAGAGGTCGGCGTGACGGTCGGAGTCGGGGTCGGAGTCGGGGTCGGAGTGACGGCCACGGGCGTCAGTACGAAGTCCTGTCCTTCGATCAGCTCGCCGAGCTCGGTGATCGTCGCCGTGCGTGTGGCCGGTGTCGCCCCCGTGAAGCCGTCAGGAACCGCGACGTCGATCGTGTAAACGCCAGGGGCGAGCTCGCCGAACCCGTACGAGCCGTCCGCCGCCGTGGTGACCACGAACGGACCACCGGGGCCCGTGACGGTCACGATCGCACCCGGGTGGGCCGCTCCGCCCTCGTCCGTGACCGTGCCGGCGACGGAGCCGAGGCGAGCGAGCGCGAAGTCCACGTTCGCGACGTCATCGGCAGCGACCGTCTCGGAGCGCGACGCGTCACCCGACACGACGTAGCCCTGCGGGGCCTCCACGCGCACGGTGTAGTCGCCCGCCGGAAGTCTCGGGAACGAGTAGGTGCCATCCGACGCGGTCACCGTCTGCGCGGTGCCGCCGGGTCCTTCCGCGGTGATGACCACCCCGCCGATTCCGGTGCCGGCAGCGGTCACCGCACCGGAGAGAGTCGGCTGCACCCGCAGCACGAAGTCCTTGCCGGTGATCGGCGTCTCGTCGTTCTCCGGCACCGTGAAGGGCGTCGGCGAGGACACCACGGTGTAGCCATCGGGCGTGGTGATCGTGACCGTGTGAGCGCCCACCGGCACGTCGTCGAAGAGGTACGACCCATCCGCGCCGGTGACCACGGTGCGTCCGCCGTCGAGCGTGATGGTGGCTCCAGGGATCGGGGTGCCGTGCTGGTCCTTCACCGTCCCCGAGACGGGGACGGGCACGATGTCGCGCACCGCGAAGTCGGCTGTGCCATCGGCGTCCGTGAGGTCGACCTCGCGCGACCGCACGTCGCTGGTCTTGCCGGCTGGCGGGGTGATCTCGACCGTGTACCCGGCGGTGGCGACGACCCCGCCGAACGAGTAGGTGCCATCGGGTGCCGTCGTGGTCGTGCCGATGACCGTCCCATCAGGGCCGGTCAGGCGCACGCCGACGCCTGCCGCCGGCGTTCCCGCCGTCTGATCTTGGACGGTGCCGGAGACGGCGCGTGTGATCGCCGCGAACCACGTCTGGTAGACCGGGAACCCGGCACGTCGGGTGAAGGTGAACGTGAGCGAGGAGATCGGCGCGTTGGGTTCGAACCACGCGGCCGCGCCGCTCGTATCCGTTGCCGCGGCGTTGCCGGTCAGGGTCAGCGTGGAGGCATCCCAATTCGGCACGTCGGCGGCGTCGCCGGTGCAGGACGGCTTGCCGGCGAGCCCGGGGGCGCAGTAGTTGAACCCTCCGCGGAACCCGAGCTGAGCAGCGGTGAGCGCCTGCCCATCAGGACCGAGCGCCGCGATCCGCACCTGGTCGGCGTCGATGTCACCGAGCACGAACGTCCAGTTCGACGTCGGCGTGGGGTGCGCGAAGGAGTACGTCGTCTCACTGGGCGAGGAGGCGTTGTCGGCGCGCGGGCGCAGGTTCAGGTACTGCTGATCCCGGCTGCTGCCGTACTTCGCACCGACTGCGGTGGACGCGGCGAGCCACGTGCTGGCACCGCTGATGACGCCGACGGATCCGCCGCGCGAGTCGCTCGTGTAGGTCGCCGTCAGCTGGGGCGACGCGATCTGCACATTGCCAGAGTATGCGCCGCTCCCGCCCGTCATATCGCTCCAGTCGGCCCAGGGCGTGCCCGTCGCGGCCGACGCGGGAACAGCGAGCGCGAGCCCGCCGAGGGCGAGCAGGGCGACGACGAGCCCCGAAGCTGCACGTTTCATAGCCTCATGCTGGCATGACTCCGGTCGAAACCGGAATATCGGTCGTCGTCTCGGACGCCGTCAGACCGCGAAAGGTGCGAGTTCCGCGGCGAGGCGCTCGTTGACGTGCGCGTGGATGCGGGTGCCCGCCTCCTCGTGCGCGACCTCGAGCAGCAGCCCGGTCTCATGCACGGCTGCGACGAGATCGCCCCGGTCGTACGGCACGACGGCGCTGATCTCGACCGCCGGCTTCGGCAGCAGCTCGTCGATCGCAACCCGCAGCTCGGCGATGCCCTCTCCGCTGCGCGACGACACGAAGTGTGCACCGGGCACGAGCCCGCGCAGCACCATCCGCTCGTCGTCGTCCAGGAGATCCGCCTTGTTGAACACGATGATCTCGGGGATGCTGCGCGCACCCACATCGCCCATCACGTCGCGCACGGTCTTGATCTGCCCGGCCGGGTCCGGGTGGGATCCATCGACGACGTGCACGACGACGTCAGCGTCGGCGACCTCCTCGAGCGTGGACCGGAACGCCTCGACGAGCTGGTGCGGCAGGTTGCGCACGAACCCGACTGTGTCGGTGAGCGTGTAGACGCGCCCGTCAGCGGTCTCCGACCGGCGCACGGTGGCGTCCAGGGTCGCGAACAGCGCGTTCTCGACGAGCACACCCGCGCTGGTGAGGGCGTTGAGCAGGCTGGACTTGCCCGCGTTCGTGTAGCCGGCGATCGCGACGGACGGGATCGTGTGGCGCTTGCGCTCGGCGCGCTTGGCTTCACGGGCGGGTTTGAAGTCGCGGATCTGCTTGCGCAGCATGGCCATGCGGGTGCGGATGCGACGACGATCGAGTTCGATCTTCGTCTCACCGGGTCCGCGCGAGCCCATGCCCGCGCCGCCCGCGCCGACCTGGCCACCGGCCTGGCGGCTCATCGACTCGCCCCAGCCGCGCAGACGCGGCAGCAGGTACTCGAGCTGAGCCAGCTCGACCTGCGCCCGGCCCTCACGGCTCTTGGCGTGCTGGCTGAAGATGTCGAGGATCACGGTGGTGCGGTCGATGACCTTCACCTTGACGACGTCCTCCAGCGCGCGGCGCTGAGACGACGCGAGCTCGGTGTCGGCGATCACGGTGTCGGCGCCGACGGCGGCCACGATGTCCTTGAGCTCCTGGGCCTTTCCTCGGCCCAGGTAGGTGGCGGGATCCGGATGCGGCCGACGCTGCAGCAGGCCGTCGAGTACGACGGCGCCCGCGGTCTCCGCGAGCGCGGCCAGTTCCCGCAGGGAGTTCTCCGCGTCCTCCTGCGCACCCTGCGGATACACGCCAACCAGCACGACGTTCTCCAGGCGGAGCTGGCGGTACTCGACCTCGGTGACGTCTTCGAGCTCGGTCGAGAGCCCTGCCACGCGCCGCAGCGCATGCCGATCCTCCACCTCCCACTGCTCGCCGTCCGTGGAGGTGTAGCCGGCTGTGGCCGTGTCCTGCAGCGCCTGCGCGGATCCGAAGACGTGCGATTCCGCGCGCCGTTCCGCTGCTGCCAGGACGCGCTCGACCGCGTCGCCGTGCTCGTCATGTGTCGTGGGCTGCGTCATCCGCACCTTTCTCGTGCCCGCCGATTCGGTCGGGCGCCTTAACTTTAGCTGGGAGTGTCCGCTACGCTCGCTCCATGGGCTCGGACCACTACTTCACTGCGGCCCCCGCCAGCCCCGAGAACCTCCGCAGGATCAGGGTGACCCTCGCGGGCAAGGAGACCGAACTCACCACCGCGGCCGGAGTCTTCAGCCCCGATCATGTGGATGTCGGCACCTCCGTGCTCCTCGCGAACACCCCGCCCCCGCCGCCTGGCGGGCACCTGCTCGATCTCGGGTGCGGCTGGGGTCCGATCTCCCTATCGCTCGCTCTCGCCTCGCCGCACGCGACCGTGTGGGCGGTGGACGTCAACGAGCGGGCGCTGGATCTGGTCCGCCGCAACGCCGCCGAACTCGGCCTCGACAACATCAACGCCGTCACCCCCGACGATGTTCCCGCCGACGTGAGCTTCCGCACGATCCGCTCGAATCCACCCATCCGCGTCGGCAAGAGCGAGCTGCACGATCTGCTGGAGCGCTGGATCCCGCGACTGGACGAACGCGCGGACGGCTGGTTCGTGGTGAGCCGCAATCTCGGGGCCGACTCGCTGCAGCGCTGGCTGGCGACCACCTTCGACGACGGCTACAGCGTCTACCGCGCGACGACCGGCCGCGGCTTCCGCGTGTTGAAGGTCCGCCGGCACGGCACACCACCCACCGAGACCATCACGTTGCCTTAACCCCCTTCGGGCGACCCCGTCGGCCGCACCGACGGCAACTCCCTGCGGCGGCAAGCGTCAGGCGTCAGGCGAGCTCGATCTCGCCGGAGAAGGCGAGCTGGGCAGGTCCCGACAGGAAGGCGTGCTCGCCGTCCGCGCCGGGAGCCATCGTCACGCGCAGCGTGCCGCCGGGGACCTCCACGAGCCACTCGTTCGGGGCCGCAGCGCCCGCCCAATGCCGCACCGCGAGAGCGGTGGCCACGACGCCGGTGCCGCAGCTGAGGGTCTCCCCCACGCCGCGCTCGAACACGCGCATGCGCACGCGGCCCACGTCGTCCTGCACGAGCGGCTCCGCCGGTACGACGAACTCGACGTTCGCTCCGTGCTCCGGCATCGGGGCGAGCTCGGGTCCGTGCGTGAGCTCGAGGCCATCGAGCTCCGCGTCCGACGCGATCGCCACCACGACATGCGGGTTGCCGACGTCGATGCCGAGACCCGGGCGGGGAACGCTCAACCCCGTGGCACGGGCGAGCGGATCGTGCCCGGACAGCCGCCAGGCGCCGATGTCGACGCGGTAGCCCTCGGCGCTGCGGGTGACGTCGCGCACCCCGGCTCGCGTGCCGATCGGCATCGATCCGCCCTCGTCCAGGTCGGCGAGCCCCGTGCGCAGCAGGTAGTGCGCGAACACGCGGACCCCGTTGCCGCACATCTCGGCCACAGAGCCGTCGGCGTTGCGGTAGTCCATGAACCACTCCGCGTCGGGGTTCTCCGCGAGGGCAGCGGCACCCTCGGGAAGTGCGCGGGAGCGCACCACGCGCAGCAGTCCGTCCGCGCCGATCCCGAAGTGGCGATCGCAGAGCGCGGCGACCTGATCGGCGCTCAGATCCAGCGCACCCTCGGCGTCGGCGATGATGACGAAATCGTTGCCGGTACCGTGCCCCTTGGTGAATGCGACCATGCGTCGATTCTAGGGGCGGCGCTTCTGCGGCCGCTGCGCGCGCGGTCCGCTCCGCTCCGCTGTCGATCACCTCCTCTGCCGGGAGCGGATCCGCTCCCGGCAGATCCGCTGGCGTCCCGTTCGCCCGGCGACGCACGCTGAGGACATGACCGATGACATGCCCCGCAACCTCTTCGACGCCGACACGCGCCGGATGCTGTTCGCGCGCCGGGTGCTCGTGCTCGACGGCGCCCTCGACGACGACAACGGCGTGCTGCTCATGACCCAGCTGCTCGCCCTGGCCGCCGAGGATCCCGACGCCGACATCACGCTCTGGATCCACTCCCCCGGCGGATCCGTGCCCGCCATGCTCGCGATTCGCGACCTCATGCGCACCGTGCCGTCCGACGTCGCCACGATCGCCTTCGGGCTGGCCTGCAGCGCCGGTCAGTTCCTGCTCTCCGCCGGAACGAAGGGCAAGCGGCGGGCGCTGCCGCACAGCCGGATCCTGCTGCACCAGGGCTCCGCGGGCATCGGAGGTACCGCCGTCGACGTCGCGCTGCAGGCGGCGGATCTGCGGCACACCCGCGACACCGTGCTGGGCCTGATCGCCGACGACACCGGGCAGAGCATCGAGCGGGTCTTCGAGGACTCGCTGCACGACCGCTGGTACAGCGCCGAGGAGGCGCTCGCGTACGGATTCATCGATGAGATCACCACGGACTTCGCGGCCGTCCTGCCGCGTCTCAGCCGCCGAAGCATCGGCCTGACCGCAGAAGGAGCCTGACATGGCCTCGTTCCTCGTCCCCAACGTCATCTCGACCTCACCCCGAGGCGATCGTGTGCTCGACGTGTACTCCCACCTGCTCGCGGAGCGGGTGATCTATCTCGGCACACCGCTGGATGCCGACGTCGCCAACGTGCTCGTTGCGCAGCTCCTGCACCTTGACGCCACGGGCAGCGATCGGGACATCCAGCTCTACATCAACTGCGAGGGCGGGGATCCCAGCGCCATGCTCGCGGTCTACGACACCATGCGCTTCATCCGCTCGGACGTCGCGACGTTCTGCATCGGCCAGGCGGTGTCCGTCGGCGCGGTGCTGCTGGCCGCGGGGGCGGCGGGGAAGCGCGCTGCGCTGCCGCACGCCAGGGTGATCCTGCACCAGCCCGCCGCACAGGGCCGCGGAACGATCCCCGACCTCATCCTTCAGGCCGACGAGGTCGTGCGGGTGCGCGACAGCCTGGAGCAGATCCTCGTCGCTCACACCGGGCAGAGCGCGGAAAGGCTGCGCAGCGACACGGACCGGGATCTCGTGCTCACTGCGGAGGGCGCGCGCGAGTACGGCCTCGTGGACCAGGTCGTGATGCAGGCGCCCGCGATGCCCGAGCCGCCATCCGTCGGGTCAGGACGCGCTCAGGCGGCCAGTGCGTAGGCGGCGCGCGCCGGCTGCGCGGGTTGCCGGATCGGCGTCGCGGCGCCGATCGTGATCCGCTCGGCGACGCCGAGGGTGAGGTCCAGCAGCGTGAGACCGAGCGCCCCGGACACCGCGGCGAGCATTTCGCTGGACGCCTCCTTGCGCCCGCGCTCCATCTCGGACAGGTACTGCGGGGAGACCCCCGCGCGCTGCGCGGTCTCGGCGAGCGTCTCGCCACGATCCGTACGGGCGTCGCGCAGCAGCTCCCCCACGACATTGCGCCACAGGCGCTCCGGTTCGGTTCCCGGGTTCTTCCGGGGCTCGTGCGCGGGGGCGTGCGCGATGCGGAGAGGGTCAGGGGTCGCGGTCATGGCGCCATGCTAGGCACGCCGTCTCCGCGCGCGCGACCGGATCCGCTCTGAGCAGAACAGTTCCCTGCCGCACTAGGGTGCTGGCCCGGATGCGGACGCGATCGTCGAGGAGTGGAATCKGGCGGAGGGGCGGTACGCCCCGCAGGAAGGGATCAGATCATGGCGCTCTACATGGATGTCCACCGGCTCGACGGCCCCGTCACGCTGGACGATGTCGCCGCGGCGCACGCGGCCGACCTTGCGACGCAGGATCAGCACGGCGTGCACTATCTGCGCTACTGGGTCGATGAGGAGGGAGGGAAGATCTTCTGCCTCGTCGATGCGCCGGACGCGGAAGCCGCGAACACCGTGCACCGCGAGGCGCATGGACTCGTCGCGGATGAGATCCATCTCGTCCAGGAAGGTCGCTAACGCTCAGCCCGACGGACGCGGCCCGCGGCGACCGAGCGATCAGACGTCGTGGATGAGCCGCTTGCCGGTGTTCCCGACCTCGAAGCGCTCGTAGCCGAGCTCGTCGTAGAAGCCGAGCACCTGCTCGTTGCCCACCCGCACCATGAGCTGGACCTTGGGGCAGCCCATCGCGCGCAGGAGCCGTTCGGCCTCCGCGACGAGCGCCCGGCCGATACCGCGACCGCGCCGATCCGAGGCGCTGGCGAGGTAGTAGAGCCAGCCGCGATGCCCGTCGTAGCCCGCCATCACGGAGCCGACGATCCGAGCGTCGGCTCCATCGGCATCGTCGCGGGAAGGTTCCGGCGCGCGCTCCTCCGCGACCAGGAAGAGCTCCGGCTGCACCGCGAGCTTGCGTTCGATGTCCGCGCGCGGATCATTCCACGGCCGGGTCAGCCCCGCGTCCTCCCAGAGGGCGACGACAGCGTCCGTATCTGCGCGCTCGAAGGCTCTGATCCCGATGTCGGTGGTCATGCGCTCTCCTCCACGATCGTCCCTGCATCGATCGGCGCCAGCGCGTCGATCCACTCCGCCTCGGCGTACCGGCGGAACCAGGACACCTGGCGGCGCGCGTAGCGACGAGTGAGCGCCTGCGTCTCGGCGATGGCCTCTTCCTGTGTGAGCCCGCCGGCCAACTGGGACAGCGCCTGCGCGTAGCCGATCGCACGGCGTGCCGTCGTACCCTGCTCGAGGCCCTGGCCGCGCAGCCGTTCGACCTCGGCGAGCATGCCCTGCTCCCACATGCGCTCCACCCGCCGGTCCAGCCGCTCGACGAGCGTCGCACGTTCGATGCCCAGCGCCAGCACCCGAGTGCGCGGGTGCCAGGGCACCGGCCGCTCGGGCAGTGCCGCACCGTGCGTGCGCTCACCGAGCGCGAGCACCTCGAGCGCTCGCACGATGCGGCGGCCGTTCTTCGGGTCGATCCGCGCGGCGGCCTCCGGATCCTGCTGCTGCAGGCGCGCAAGCAGGGGCCCCGGACCGTCGTGCTCCAGTTCCGCCTCGAGACGCGCACGCAGCGCATCGTCCCGGGGCGGGAAGCGGAAGTCGTAGAGCACGCTCGAGACGTACAGGCCGGATCCGCCCACGAGGATCGCATCCGCGCCGCCGGTGTGGATCTGTTCGATCGCGGCGCGCGCGTGCGGCTGGTACCAGGCCACCGCCGCGTCCTCGGTGACGTCGAGCACGTCGAAGAGGTGATGAGGGATCCCCCGCCGCTCGGAGGGGGCGAGCTTGGCGGTGCCGATGTCCATCCCGCGGTAGAGCTGCATGGCGTCCGCGTTCACGATCTCGGCGCGGCGCCCGCGCGCCGCCAGCGCCTGTGCGAGGTCGAGCGACAGATCGCTCTTGCCCGTGCCGGTCGCACCCACGATCGCCCACAGACGCGGGGCGGAGGCGTCGGGCGCGCTCACACTCCGACGCGGAGCGTCGGCAGTCCCAGCGACACCGCGCGCGGCGTCCCGTCGGACGCGGGCGCCGCCGGCACCGCGCAGGACTCGGTCTGCGCCCGGTCCCAGGCGTCGCCGCCGCGCGTGCGACGGATCCGCAGCGGCGCGCCGTCGATTGCGTCCGCAAGCAGGTGGAACGGCGCCCCGTGGGTGATGGTCACGGTCACCACGTCGCCCGGACGCGGTCGGTCGGAGCCCTCGGGCAGCTCGAAGTGCACGAGGCGGTTGTCCTGGGCGCGGCCGGTGAGCCGGTGCGTCTCGGCATCCTTCTTGCCCTCCCCGACGGAGACCAGGACTTCGACCTCGCGGCCGACCTGCTTCTGGTTCTCCCCGAGCGAGATGCGTTCCTGCAGCGCGATGAGGCGCTCGTAGCGCGCCTGCACGATCTCCTTGGGGACCTGCTCGTCCATGGTCGCGGCGGGCGTGCCCTCGCGGATCGAGTACTGGAACGTGAAGGCGCTCGCGAAGCGGGCCTGCTCCACGACGCGCATCGTGTCCTCGAAGTCCTCCTCGGTCTCTCCCGGGAAGCCGACGATGATGTCGGTGGAGATCGCGGCGTTCGGGATCTTCGCGCGCACGCGGTCGAGGATGCCCAGGAACTTCTCGCTGCGGTAGGAGCGGCGCATCGCGCGCAGAATCCGGTCGCTGCCGGACTGCAGCGGCATGTGCAGCTGCGGCATGACGTTCGGCGTCTCCGCCATCGCATCGATCACATCGTCGGTGAAGGCTGCAGGGTGCGGGCTCGTGAAGCGGATCCGCTCGAGACCCTCGATCTCGCCGGCGGCACGCAGCAGCTTGCCGAACGCCTGGCGGTCGCCGAACTCGACGCCGTAGGAGTTCACGTTCTGGCCGAGCAGCGTGACCTCGATCGCACCGTCTTCGACGAGCAGGCGGATCTCGTTCAGGATGTCGCCCGGACGGCGGTCCTTCTCTTTGCCGCGGAGACTGGGCACGATGCAGAACGTGCAGGTGTTGTTGCAGCCCACGGAGATCGACACCCAGCCGCTGTGCGCCGAATCACGACGGGTCGGCAGCGTGGACGGGAAGACCTCGAGGGACTCAAGGATCTCCAGCTCGGCCTCGCCGTTGTGGCGGGCGCGCTCGAGCAGACCAGGCAGGGAACCCATGTTGTGGGTGCCGAAGACCACGTCGACCCAGGGCGCCTTGTCGAGCACCGCCTGCTTGTCCATCTGCGCCAGGCAGCCGCCGACCGCGATCTGCATCCCGGCGTGCTTGTCCTTGCGGCTCTTCAGATGCCCCAGCGTGCCGTACAGCTTGCCGGCGGCATTGTCGCGCACCGCGCACGTGTTGATGATGACGATGTCGGCCTCATCGTCCGCGGCGGCGCGGACGTAACCGGCGCTCTCCAGCGAGCCCGACAGACGCTCGGAGTCGTGCACGTTCATCTGGCATCCGAAGGTGCGCACCTCGTACGTGCGCCGCTGCCCGACCTCATCGAGCGCCGCGGCAGAGGGCGCGATGAGCGTGGGCTCTGAGAGGGGAATGGTCATAGTGCCTGCCATTCTACTTTCGCCTGGCGGGAAAGGCCCYGCTCCCCCCGGGCCGGTTTCCCCTCGATGATGGGAAAGTCCGCCCTTCGGCCTCAGCTCTCCTCGAACCGCACCCGCCCGACACCCGAACCGCGCTGCGTCTCGCGCCAGGCCGTGCGTGCGGCGGTCAGCGCCACGCCGCCCCCGTATCCGCGGCGGGACAGCTGCCCGACAAGGCGTCGGATGGCCGTGTCCTCGTCGTAGCGACGCAGACCGGCCACCTTGGACCGCGCGTAGTCGAGCGCCCGCTCGGCGTCGTCGTCATCCAGGACGGACAGCGCCTCGTCGGCGATCTGGCGAGGAATGCCGCRCTGGCTGAGCGTGCGGGCGATCACCACGCGCCCCTGTCCCTTGCGCTCGGATCCGGAGGTCACCAGGAGCTCGGCCAGGGACGCGTCATCGAGATACCCGCGCTGTTCGAACTGCTCGATGACGAGATCGCGCTCATCGGACGCGAGGCCGTTCTCCCTCAGCACGTCGCGCGCTTCCGCGCTGGAGAGCTGCTTGGATCGGAGCTTCCGGACCAGCAGTTCGCTCGCGTCGGCGATCGGATCCTCGGACGCGGAGGCATCGTCTCCGCCATGACGGCGTCCGACGGCACGCAATCCGCGACGGGCCGGCCCGGTGGCCACCGGCGCAGAGCCCTGAGCCGCCTCCGGCGCCAGCGCCGCGGCGGCGGGGTGGCGGGAACTCGGACCGCGTCGCTCGGCCGCGGCCTCCGCAGCCCAGGTCGACCGCCACTCCGCTCCTGTGGACGACTCGGAAGACGCCGGGCTCGAGGGGCGCGGCCGCTCGCCATCGGCAGACGCACCGCTCCCTCCGAACAGCGGGATCACGGGGGCGAGACGATCGTCCTCGGACGATGCCCCGCCCCTTTCATCGTTCACGGCTTACTCCGGTCGCTGAGCGTCGTCGGGGCACATGTCAGGCCGGACGCCGCTGCGCGAGCTCGTCTGCCGCCGTCTCAGCGGGAGCCGCCGCGCCGCCGATGCCGAGCTTCTGCTTGATCTGCGTCTCGATCGTCTCCGCGATATCGGGGTTCTTGAGCAGGAAGTTACGCGCGTTCTCCTTGCCCTGGCCGAGCTGGTCCCCGTCGTAGGTGTACCAGGCGCCGGACTTCTTCACGATGCCGTGGTCGACACCGAAGTCGATGAGGCTGCCCTCGCGGGAGATGCCGATGCCGTACAGGATGTCGAACTCGGCCTGCTTGAACGGCGGAGCCATCTTGTTCTTCACGACCTTGACCCTGGTGCGGTTTCCGACCGCCTCTGTGCCGTCCTTCAGCGTCTCGATGCGGCGGATGTCGAGGCGGACCGACGCGTAGAACTTCAGCGCCTTACCGCCGGCGGTGGTCTCCGGGGAGCCGAAGAACACGCCGATCTTCTCGCGCAGCTGGTTGATGAAGATCATCGTGGTGTTGGTCTGGTTCAGACCACCCGTGAGCTTGCGCAGCGCCTGCGACATCAGTCGCGCCTGCAGGCCGACGTGCGAGTCGCCCATCTCGCCCTCGATCTCCGCGCGCGGCACGAGAGCCGCCACGGAGTCGATGACGATGAGGTCGATGGCACCGGAGCGCACGAGCATGTCGGCGATCTCGAGCGCCTGCTCGCCGGTGTCGGGCTGGGAGACGAGCAGCGCATCGATGTCGACGCCGAGCTTCTTGGCGTACTCGGGGTCGAGAGCGTGCTCCGCGTCCACGAACGCCGCGATGCCGCCGGCGCGCTGCGCGTTGGCGATCGCGTGCAGGGTCAGCGTGGTCTTACCCGAGGACTCCGGGCCGTAGATCTCGACGATGCGGCCGCGCGGCAGCCCGCCGACGCCGAGAGCGACGTCGAGCGCGATGGAGCCGGTGGGGATGACGGCGACAGGAGCACGCTCGTCGCTGCCCAGGCGCATGACCGAGCCTTTTCCGAACTGCTTGTCGATCTGGGCGAGTGCGGTCTCGAGGGACTTCTCGCGGTCTGCGGGAGAGGGCATGACGTGCTCCTTCGTGCTCGTGAACTGCCGCCTGTAGGCTGTCGCGGCTGCCCCGGGTGGGGCGAGCTCTCCGACAAGGCGTATGACCTCGTGGTCATGTCGAACACGCTAGGCGGGGCCTCCGACATTCAGCCGGCGTTTCCGCAAGTCGTGCAGATCCCGATCACGAAATCATCTGTGCAGGACGATACGCGCATCTCGAACATGTCTTCGACGACACGCCGAGAAGAGCGGGGAACGGATCGAACACCGCGCGTCCGGATCCGAACGGATTCAGCGCCGTCTGGGCTCCAGCCGACCCGCACCGTACCGGTGCGACTCCGGCACATCCATCTCGGCGCACAGCGCCAGCCACACATCCCGCGGAGGCACACCGGCCTCCATCGCCTGCGCGGACGTGCGCCCGCCGACGGCGCTCAGAACGAGGTCCGCCACAAGGGAACCGCCACGCGATCCGAACTCCGCGTCAACCGCACGGAGGAATTCGCTGCGCCGCATCCCGTCAGCGCAGCGACAGCTCGGACTCGACCGAGGCCACCAGCTCGTCGGGAACGACGTCGGGGATGACCTGCATGCCTTCGAGCACGGCGATCCGATCGCCGACCTCGCGCATGATGGTGGAGATCGGGACGTCGAGTGCTTCGGCGACCGAGGCGAGGATCTCGCTGGATGCTTCCTTCTGCCCGCGCTCGACCTCGCTGAGGTACCCGAGCGCGACAGATGCTTTGCCGGCGACCTGGCGGAGTGTGCGGCCCTTCTGCAAACGGAAGTCCCGCAGCACGTCACCGATCTCCTGTCGTACGAGAATCATCGGGACCTCCTCTCCCCCATCGCCCGGCCCCAAGCGCCGGATCGGATGGTCAGTCTAACCCGACCTGTCGGGATCGACACTAGTATTTCGTCCTGTGCATTGAATGTGAGCACACTCGACTCAACTTCGTCGAGAAGCACTCTATTCCCGGTCGTTCCGCCCGGGCGCGTCGGCGTCGATCCCCTCACCCGCCACCGCCTCGAAGACCAGTGCGAGAGCCGCCAGAACCGCGGCCGCGCGGATCGCGGAACGATCGCCGTCGAACAGGACTGCTCTGCTGATCGTGCGCTCGGCGACGCTCACTCCGATGTGCACCGTACCGACAGGTTTCCCGTCCTGCGGGGTGGGACCGGCGACACCGGTCGTAGCGACGCCGACGTCCGCGGCGCGCCCGTCCACAGCCAGCGCCGCGCGGGCGCCCGCAGCCATCTGCCGCGCCACCTCCGGATCGACCGCTCCGTGCGTCGCGAGCAGGAGCGGATCCACTCCCAGCACCGAGGACTTGATCGGCGTCGCGTAGGCGACCACCGCCCCGTTGAGCACGTCCGAAGCCCCCGGGATATCCACGAGTGCCGCTGACAGCGCCCCACCGGTGAGCGACTCGGCGACGGCCAGCGTCATCCCGCGCTCACGCAGCGCATCGAGCACGGCGGCCGCGGCGCGAGACGACTCCGCGGCCATCAGGACGCGGCGCCGCGGTCCGCGCGAGAGCCGCGCACCTGCGCCACCACGTAGTCGATGCCGCTCAGGATCGTCAGGATGAGCGCGATCACCATCAGCACCGTGGTCGTGATCGACCACACCGGCATCCCGATCCAGACGTGCAACGGCAACAGCGCCCAGGACAGCGCCACGGCTTGCACGGTCGTCTTGACCTTGCCCATCCACGCCGCGGCGACGACGTGCTCCTTGACGATCATGAAGCGGTGCACGGTGATGCCCCACTCCCGGACCAGGATGACGAGCACCAGCCACCACCACACCTCGCCGAGGATCGCGAGGCCGATGAAGCCCGCGCCGGTGAGCAGCTTGTCGGCGATCGGATCCCAGAGCTTGCCGAAGTCGCTGACCAGGTCGTACCTGCGCGCGAGATAGCCGTCCACCCAGTCCGTCGAGATGGCCAGGATGAACAGCCCCGCCGCGACCCAGCGCAGCGCGGGCTGGGTCACGCCGTTCGTCCCTCCCAGCAACAGGAGCACGAAGAAGACCACGGCGAGGGGAATACGGGCGATCGTGATCGCATTCGGCAGCTGTCGCGGGATCGCCATCAGTCGCGCCCCGTCAGGCCCCAGGCGTCCTCGTCCGTCTCAGCGTCGACCTCTGGGAGCCCGCGGTACTGCGCCTCGAGCGGGTCCTCGCCGTAGCGGTCGTCAGGGCTGTGAGTCGATGCAGGCACCGGGGCGGCGGGACGCGGCGGCATTGCGGCCGCAGCCATGGGCGCGGCAGCCGTCGCTGCGGCCGGCGCGGCGTGCGCGGAGGGCGGATCCTCGCCGCGCAGCTTGGCCAGCACACCGGCCAGCTGCTCGGTGGTGACCAGAACGTCGCGCGCCTTGGATCCCTCGGACGGACCGACGATCTCGCGCGACTCGAGCAGATCCATGAGCCGCCCGGCCTTGGCGAAGCCGACGCGCAGCTTGCGCTGCAGCATCGAGGTCGAGCCGAACTGCGAGGAGACGATGAGTTCGGCGGCGGCGAGGAGCAGCTCGAGGTCGTCGCCGATGTCCTCGTCGACCTCCTTCTTCTTGCCCTCGACCGCTTCGGCCACATCGGGTCGGTACTCCGGACGCGCCTGACCCGTGACGTGCTTGACGACCGCGTCGATCTCGCTCTCGTCGACCCAGGCGCCTTGAAGGCGGAACGGCTTGGAGGAACCCATCGGAGAGAACAGCGCGTCGCCCTGTCCGATCAGCTTGTCGGCGCCGGGGCTGTCCAGGATCACCCGGCTGTCGGTGACGCTGGTCACGGCGAACGCGAGACGTGACGRCACATTGGCCTTGATCAGGCCGGTCACGACGTCGACGCTCGGGCGCTGTGTCGCGAGCACGAGATGGATGCCGCTCGCTCGAGCGAGCTGGGTGATGCGGACGATCGAGTCCTCCACATCGCGCGGGGCGACCATCATCAGGTCCGCGAGCTCGTCGACCACCACGAGAAGGTAGGGGTAGGGCTTGAGCGCGCGCTCGCTGCCAGGGGGCAGCACGACCTCTCCGGCGCGCACGGCGCGGTTGAAGTCGTCGATATGACGGAAGCCGAACGACGCGAGGTCGTCGTACCGCATGTCCATCTCCTTCACGACCCACTGCAGCGCCTCTGCGGCCTTCTTCGGGTTCGTGATGATCGGCGTGATCAGGTGCGGCACTCCGGCGTAGCTGGTGAGCTCGACGCGCTTCGGGTCGATCAGCACCATGCGCACATCGGCGGGGCGCGCGCGCATCAGCAGACTCGTGATCATCGAGTTCACGAAGCTGGACTTGCCGGATCCGGTGGATCCCGCGACCAGCAGGTGCGGCATCTTGGCGAGGTTGGCGATGACGATGTTGCCGCCGACGTCCTTGCCGACGCCGATCGTCATCGGATGCGTGCTCTTCTGCGCGGCCGAGGACCGCAGCACGTCGCCGAGCGCCACCATCTCCTTGTCGGCGTTCGGGATCTCGATGCCGATCGCGCTCTTGCCCGGGATCGGAGAGAGGATTCGCACGTCGTTCGAGGCGACCGCGTAGGCGAAGTTGTTGCTCAGCTGCAGGATCTTCTCGACCTTGACGCCGTGACCGACCTCGATCTCGTACTGGGTCACCGTCGGTCCTCGGGAGAACCCGGTGACCTTGGCGTCGACGTTGAACTGGGTCAGCACGTTCGTGAGCTGCTCGATCACCCGGTCCGTGGCCTCCGAGCGGAGCACCGGCGGCGGCCCGACCTTGAGCACTCCGGGCGAGGGCAGGATGTACGGGGCGACCGGCGCCTGGGGCCCCTTCTGCCCTGGTCCTGCGGTGCCGAAGCCGTCGAAGCCGGCCAGCTCGTCGAGCTCCCCCGTGTCGCCGTCGTCGAGCAGCGCGGTGCTCTGCTGCTCGGCCAGTGCGCCCGCGACGGAGCGCACCTCCGTGAGCAGCTCCGTCGCGGCGTCGTACGGGTCCTCGGTGATGACGGCCTGGTCGTACGCCGGCGTCGGCGCGACGGCGGTGGGGGTATCGTCCTGGGACGTGAGCAGCTCGGTGAGATCCTGCGAGCCGAGCTCGCCCTCCGGATCCTCTTCACGGCCGGTCTTGTTGCGCCGCCACCAGGGCAGCACATCCGGGTCATCGACCTTGTCGGCCTCGTCGACCGCTGCGCCCTCTTCGGCGGGGGCGGCCTTCGGCGTGCGCTCCGCGTCGAACATCCACGCGTACAGGTCGCCCAGGCGCTGGCCGATGCGATTCGGCGGCGTCTTGGTGAGGATCAGCACGCTGAGCGCCGCGAGCAGCGACAGCACGATGTAGGCCGGGATCGAGGTCAGGTAGCTGAGAGGCTGGCCCAGCAGCCAGCCGAACAGGCCGCCGGCGGCGCTGAGCGCCACCATCCCCTGCTTCGGCTGCGGCATCCCGCCCGCGACGTGGCAGAAGCCCGCGAGAGTGATCACGAACAGCCCGAAGCCGATCCCGATCCGCCCGTTGTCGTGCACGGAGGAGGGATGACGGAACAGCCATCCGGCCAGGAGCAGCAGCAGTACAGGCATGATGAACGCGGCGCGCCCGATCAGGGCGCCCACCGAGTAGGCACTGATGTTCGTCGCGACCGTGTTGCCGATGAAGAACCACTCGTTCACGGCGCCCGCAGCGGCGAGCAGCACGAGGAGGAACGGGAAGCCGTCGCGACGCTGATCCTTCTCCAGGGTCTCCAGGCCGAAGGCTCGGAAGAGGCCGCCCACGCCGTGCGCGAGCCCGGTCCAGGCGCGCACGATCACCGGCGGCTTGTCCGGCTCGTCGACGTACTTCCTCGGGGCGGGCGCGGCCTTGGCCCGGCTGCGCGGCTTCGCCCCGGACGTGGAGCGACTGCGCGTCGAGGGCTTCTCGGCCGCGCTCTTGGTCGCATTCGAACTCCTGGGCATGCCCCCACGCTACGGCCGCACGCCGACAAAGGCCCGCAATGACGCGGCTTTCCGCGGGATTGCAGCCTCAGTCGGGCTCCGAACGCCGGGCGTTCAGGCCTCGATGACGAGCGGGACGATCATCGGGCGGCGGCGCAGCTTCTGGTTCACCCATCGGCCGATCGTGCGCCGCACGATCTGCGAGAGCGCATGGCTGTCGCGCACGCCGTTCCCGGCCGCCTCCTTGAGCGCGGCGACGATCTTCGGCGCCACGTCGTCGAACACGGAGTCGTCCTCGGCGACGCCGCGCGCGTGGATCTCCGGGCCGGAGATGATCCGGCCGGTCGTCGAGTCCACCACGACGATGATGGACACGAAGCCCTCCTCGCCGAGGATCCGCCGGTCCTTCAGGTCTGCGTCGGTGATCTCGCCGACCGTGGAGCCGTCGACGTACACGAAGCCGATGTCGAGCTGCCCGGCGACGCGGGCGACGCCGTCCTTGAGGTCGATCACGGTGCCGTTGGAGCCGAGGATCGTGCGCTCCTCCGGGATTCCGGTGTCCTGCGCGAGCTTCGCGTTCGCCATGAGGTGGCGGTACTCGCCGTGCACGGGGAGGACGTTCTTCGGCTTCAGGATGTTGTAGCAGTACAGCAGCTCGCCCGCCGCGGCGTGACCCGAGACGTGCACCCGGGCGTTCGCCTTGTGCACGACGTTCGCACCGAGCTTGGTCAGCCCGTCGATCACGCGGTAGACCGCGTTCTCGTTGCCCGGGATGAGGCTCGAAGCCAGGATGACGGTGTCACCGGGGCCCGGCTCGATCGCGTGGTCGAGGTTCGCCATCCGGCTGAGCACGGCCATCGGCTCGCCCTGGGATCCGGTCGACATGTAGACGATCTGGTCCTCGGGGAGGTCGCGCGCCTTCTTGTAATCGATGAGCACGCCGTCCGGCACCTTGAGGTAGCCGAGCTGCTCCGCGATCGTCATGTTGCGGACCATGCTGCGTCCCAGGAAGGCCACCCGACGACCGTTCGCGTGCGCGGCGTCGATCACCTGCTGCACCCGGTGCACGTGGCTGGAGAAACTGGCGACGATCACCCGGCGCGGCGCCTTCGCGATGACCTGGTCGAGCACGGGGCCGATCGAGCGCTCGGTCGGCGTGAAACCGGGCACGTCGGCGTTGGTCGAGTCGACGAGGAACAGGTCGACGCCCTCCTCGCCAAGGCGTGAGAACGCACGAAGATCCGTGATGCGCCCGTCCAGCGGGAGCTGGTCCATCTTGAAGTCGCCGGTCGCGAGTACCATGCCCGCAGGGGTGCGGATCGCCACGGCGAGCGCGTCGGGGATGGAGTGGTTGACCGCGACGAACTCGAGGTCGAACGGACCGACCTTCTCGTGCTGTCCCTCCTTCACCGTGAGGGTGAAGGGCCTGATCCGGTGCTCCTTGAGCTTCGCCTCGACGAGGGCCAGGGTGAGGCCGGATCCGATCAGCGGGATGTCGCCCTTGAGGCGCAGCAGGTACGGCACGGCGCCGATGTGATCCTCGTGGCCGTGCGTGAGCACGACGCCGACGATGTCGTCGAGGCGGTCCTTGATGGGCTCGAAATCGGGCAGGATCAGGTCGACGCCCGGCTGGTGCTCCTCGGGGAAGAGCACGCCGCAGTCAACGACGAGGATCTTGCCGTCGTACTCGAAGATGGTCATGTTGCGACCGATCTCTCCGAGTCCGCCCAGGGGCGTGACGCGGAGCGTGCCGGGCGCGAGCGCTTCGGGGTCGGCGAGGGTGATGGTCATGTGGTGCCTCCTAGGCGGGGCGCACGGCGCGCCCGATGTTGGTGGTCCCCCTGCCGGCCGGGGCCGGATCCGTCTGCGCATTCCGCGCGGATCCGTTCCTTCCGGCTCCGATGCTCATCGGCCACGCCCTCATCGGGTCGTGCCGTGCACCTTGGGGAGTGCGCCGCCGGCGGCGGCATTGCGGTCGGGGCGGAAGTCGGAGAAGTCCGCGCCGGGGATGTCCTTGACGAGCGCGAGCTCGTCCTCGATGAGGGCGGCCTCCCACTCCTCCGGCCCCACCAGGGGCAGGCGGACGCGGGGGCTGGTGATGCGGCCGAGACCGTGCAGGATGTACTTCGCCGATACGGTGCCGGGCACATGCGTCATCGCGGCGCGAACGAGCGGCTCGAGGCGCTTGTGCTCCGCGGTGGCGGTAGCGAGGTCGCCACGGTTCACCGCGTCGACGATCGCCCGGTACGGTGCCGAAGTGATATTCGCCGTAACGCCGATGAGACCGGTGGCGCCGATCGAGAGGTGCGGGAGCACGTTCGAGTCGTCACCGGAGAAGTACATCAGGTCGGTCTGATTGAGCACCCGGCTGACCTCGGAGAAGTCGCCCTTGGCATCCTTCACCGCGAGGATGTTCGGGTGCTTGGCGAGACGGAGGATCGTCTCGTACTTGATCGGCACGCCGGTGCGGCCGGGGATGTCATAGAGGATCACCGGCAGGTCGGTGGCATCCGCGACGAGGCGGAAATGCGTGAGGATGCCCGCCTGGGTGGGCTTGTTGTAGTACGGCGTCACGATCATGATGCCGTCGGCGCCGGCCTTCTCGCTGGCCTTGTACAGCTCGATCGCGTGCGCGGTCTCGTTGGATCCGCCGCCCGTGATGATCTTCGCGCGGCCCGCCGCGACGTCCTTGCCGACTTCGACGAGGCGCAGCTTCTCGGCGTCGGTGAGGGTCGAGGTCTCCCCCGTGGTCCCTGTGACGACGATGCCGTCCGCGCCGTCCGAGATGACACGGTCGATGTGCTTCTCGACGGAAGGCCAGTCGACCTCGCCGTCGGCCGTCATCGGGGTGATGAGGGCGACGAGCACCTGTCCGAAGGGATTGCCCGTGTGCGTCATGGGTCCAGCGTAATGGTTCAGGCGATGCTCACGCTGTCGGGGTGACGCGGATGACGTCGCCGCGGGCCAGATCCGCCTGGGGCTTGAGCAGCAGCCCTGCGGCGACGCCCACCGGTGCCTCGTCGGCCTTCTTGCGGAGCATCTCGATGCCGGTGATCGTGCTGGTGCCCGTCTGCGTGGACCCGCGGAGCACCACGACGCGGTCGCCGACGCGCATCGTGCCCGTCGTGGTCCTGCCCGTGGCCACTTGGCCGCGCCCGGTGATCGTGAAGACGTCCTCGACGACGAACTCGGACGTCCCGGAGCCGGTCGAGACCGTGCCCGCGACCGAGGCGATGGCCGTGCCCTGAGCGATCCCGGCGGCGGCCAGGCGCTGGGCCTCCTGGGCGTTGTACTGCCGCAGCATCTCGTTCGCGTCCTGCGGATCCTTCTTCTTCCCGAACCAGCCCATGCATTCGAGCCTAGAGGGACGGGCGGTTAGGCTCGCGCTCATGGCCTGGCAGACACGGGAATCGCGCATCGTCTACGACAACCGCTGGATCTCGGTGCGGGAGGACCAGGTCTCCGGACCCGCCGGCGACGGGATCTACGGCGTGGTCACCCTGAAGAACCCGGCCGTGTTCGTGGTCGCGATCGACGAGGCGGACCGCGTGTGCCTCGTCACGATCGACCGCTACACCACGGGGCGCTCGGTCGAGGTGCCTGCCGGGGGCACGGACGGGGAGGATCCGCTCCTCGCCGCGCGTCGGGAGCTGCGGGAGGAGACAGGGCTGGAGGCGGACGAGTGGACGCCGATCGGCACCATGAACGCTCTCAACGGCGTGACTGTGGCGCCCGAGCACGTGTTCCTCGCCCGGGGCCTGCGTCAGGCCGGGGACAGTGCGCACACGCAGGCAGAAGAGGGCATCGACGAGATGGCGTGGGTGCCCTTCGCCGAGGCGCTCGCGATGATCGCCGACGGGCGGATCCGCGACGGCGAGACGGTCGCCGCTCTGGCCTATGCCGGGATTCGGCTGGGCCGGTTCGCCTAGACCGGGCATTCGCCACGCCTGCGCCGGCGTTGGTCCGGCTCCGGCGCCCTACATGCGGCCGCGGCGGGCGATGCGCGCCGTGAGCGCGCGGGGAACCAGTCGCGCGCCGACGATGACCGCCTTGTAGCGCAGCGACGGGACCACGACGGATCTGCCTCGCGCGGCCGCGCGCAGGCCCTGGCGGACGACGAAAGGAGCGTCCAGCCACAGGAACGGCGGCACGCCCTCCTCGCCGGTTCCGAGACCCATCCGGGAGTGGAAGGTGGTGTGCACGAAACCGGGGCAGAGCGCGGTGACCGTGACGCCGTCGGCCGCGTACTCGCCGTTCGCCCAGCGGCTGAAGCCGATGAGCCACGCCTTGCAGGCGGAGTACGTGGACCGCGAGATGAAGCCCGCCACCGAGGCGACGTTGATGATCCGTCCTCCGCGTCCGCGCATGGCCCCGAGCGCAGCGTGCATGAGCCGCATCGGCGCCTCGACGTGCACGCGCAGGTGGCGCACCTCGTCCGCGATCTCGTTGTCGGCGAAGTGCAGCGGCAGCCCGAACCCGGCGTTGTTCACGAGCAGGTCGATCGGGCGCTCGGCATCGGCGATCCGCCGCGCGACGCGATCGACGTCCTGCTCGTCGGCGAGGTCCGCGACGAGCACCTCGACGGTGACGCCGTGACTCGCGCGGAGCTGCGCGGCGAGCGCCTGCAGCGCGTCCTCCGAGCGGGCGACCAGCACGAGGCCGGCCCCGCGATCGGCGAGCTGGCGGGCGAACTCGGCGCCGAGCCCGGCGCTGGCGCCGGTGATGAGAGCGGTGGGCATTCGGATCCTCCTGCGGGTGGGAACGATGCGGGTCAGCGCTGGTAGCCGAGGAAACGGAAGCGGATCCCGGTCCTGCTGGTCTGCCACTCCCCCGCGGAGTCCAGGCGGAAGCCCTCGCGCGAGGGGGCGAACGCGTCGCCCTGGACGTCCAGGTCGAGCTCGGTCACTTCGAGTCGGCCTGCGTCGCCGATCACCTCGCGGAAGATCTCTCCGCCGCCGATCACCCATGCCTCGTCGAGGCCGTCGAGCGCCTCAGCGATCGATCCCGCGGTCCGTGTGCCGTCGGCGGACCAGCCCGCCTGACGCGTGATCACGATGTTGTCGCGCCCGGGAAGCGGTCTGAACCTCTCAGGCAGCGACTCCCAGGTGCGCCGCCCCATGACGACGGGCGCGCCCAGGGTGACCTCCTTGAAGTGCGCGAGGTCCTCCGGCACGTGCCAGGGCATCGTGCCTCCGGCGCCGATCACTCCGCCGTGCGCCTCGGCCCAGATCAGCCCGATCCGGGTCATACCGCGACCGCTGCCCGGATGGCCGGGTGGTGCTGGTAGTCCTCGACCGCGAAGTCCTCGTAGGCGTAGTCGAAGATCGACTCCGGCTTCCGCGTGATCCGCAGAGTCGGGTACGGGTACGGCTCGCGGGTGAGCTGCTCTCGCACCTGCTCGAGGTGGTTGTCGTAGATGTGGCAGTCGCCACCCGTCCATACGAAGTCGCCCGGCTCGAGGCCGGTCTGCTGCGCCACCATCAGGGTGAGCAGCGCGTAGGACGCGATGTTGAACGGCACGCCGAGGAAGAGGTCGGCGCTGCGCTGGTAGAGCTGGCAGGACAGCTTGCCGTCGGCCACATAGAACTGGAAGAGCGCGTGGCAGGGGGCGAGCGCCATGTTCGGGATGTCGGCCGGGTTCCACGCCGACACGATGATGCGGCGCGAGTCCGGCGAATTCCGGATCTGGTCGATCACCTGCTGCAGCTGGTCGATGTGGCCGCCGTCCGGCGTGGGCCAGGAGCGCCACTGCACGCCGTAGACCGGGCCAAGGTCGCCGTCGGCGTCCGCCCACTCGTCCCAGATGGTGACGCCGTTCTCCTGCAGCCACCGCACGTTCGAGTCGCCGCGCAGGAACCAGAGCAGCTCGTACGCGATGGACTTGAAGTGCACGCGCTTGGTCGTGACGAGCGGGAAGCCCTGCGACAGGTCGAACCGGATCTGCCGGCCGAACACGCTGGTCGTGCCGGTGCCGGTGCGATCGTCCTTGTGCGTGCCGCCGGCCAGCACGTCGCGGAGCAGGTCTTCGTACGGCGTGGGGATCGCGGCGCTCATGCGTTTCAGCGTACCGGCGGCGACCGACGCGCGGGTCGTCGCGTGCTGACTCGAACCGTCATATCCGCCCGTTCCCCCACCGGGCGGACGTAGCCTCGGAGCATGTCCCTGCCGATCGCCGTCGCCGTGGTCGCCGCCCTCCTGGCGGCGACCGTGCTCGCGGGCGTGCTGCTGCGGCGCAGGGACGGCCGCGCGGTGGCGGTCCACGGCGACCGGCATGTGGATCCCGCCGACCTCATGCGACCGCTGGGAACGCGCGCGACCCTGGTGCAGTTCAGCACTGAGTTCTGCGCGCGCTGCCCGCAGGTGCGGCGCATGCTGGGATCCGTCGCCGCCGAACGCACGGGTGTCGTGCACGCAGAGGTCGATCTCACTTCGCGCGCCGACCTCGCCGCTCGGTACAAGGTGCTGTCCACTCCGACGACGTTCATCGTCGATCCGGACGGCCGGATCCGCTCCCGCTTCACCGGTGCACCCACCCGTGCGGCGGTGCTCGCAGCCCTCGACGGCGCCGACCACCTTCAGGAGGCCTCCACATGACCGCTCCCGCCGGCATCGATCCCCGCGGCCCGCGTTTCGCGGCGTGGATCACATCCGCCCTGCTCCTCGTGGCCACGGTGCTCGGGCTGGTCGCAGGATCTGCCCCCGCCACGCTCTCCTTCGGCTGGTTCGCGTATCAGCCGCTCGCGGATGCCACGCTCGCGTCCGGCGACTTCGCCTTCGTCGCCGGTCTCCCGTTCGGCGTGCAGCTGCTGCTGCTCCGTGCCACTCAGCCCGCGTTCTTGCTCACCCTCGTGATCGCGCTGCTCTTCCTCTGGAGCGTGCTCTCGCCGCGCACCCAGCCGTGGAGCGTGCTGTTCCGCACCCTCGTGCGCCCGCGCCTCGCGCCGCCCCACGAGCTGGAGGACCCTCGTCCGCCGCGCTTCGCTCAGGGCGTCGGCCTGCTCGTCGTGACGGTCGGGCTGCTCCTGCACCTGCTCGGTGTGCCGTGGGCGCTGCCGATCGCGACGGCGATGGCGTTCGTCGCCGCTTTCCTGAACGCCGCGTTCGGCCTGTGCCTGGGCTGCCAGCTGTACCTGCTGCTGCAGCGCGCCGGGATCCTCGGCAGGGCCCCGCGACTTCCCTGAGAAGTACGGATGCGTCCCGGTCCGGTCGCTAGGCTGGCACCCTCACCCATCCCGATCGGAGGATCCTCATGTCCGTCACGAGCGAAGCCGCTGCCACCTGGACCGGAAGTCTCATCGAGGGCGAGGGATCCGTCTCCTTCTCCTCCTCCCACCTGGGCACGTTCCCCTTGAACTGGAAGGCGCGGTCTCCCTCGGGAATGCAGCCATTTGCGCACGTCGAAACGGGCTATCGGGCCAGGCGGATCGCGGCGCGGATCGCGGCGCGCGCGTCCTTGCGGTGACCCGCCGCATCGTGCACCACGCCGAGGCGGTATTGCGCGCGCCAGTCTTCGGGCTCCGCGACCGCGGCGGATCCGTACTCCGAGACCAGCCGAGCGGCGTCCTCCGGGAGCAGCCGACCGTTCGGGCGCAGGTTCTCCGGCGCCTCGGGCATCCCGCCCTCGTCGTTCAGGGTGCGGCCCAGACGATCCGCGGCGAGGCCGAATTGCAGCTCGCGCACGAGCGCCCAGGCGCCGATCAGCGGCATCACGAGCAGCGCGATGCCCATCGTGATCCCCAGCGCCTGTCCCGAGCCGAGCAGCACCACGGCTCGCCAGCCGACGAGCGCGATGTACAGCACGAGAAGCGCGGCCATGACGACGACGCCGATGCGGGAAACCATCCCTCCATCCTAGGTCGGCCCGTCCTCCGCGACCCGCGCCAGTTCGCCAGCGGAAGCGCACGGAAGCGCACGGAAGCGCGCGACAGCAGGAGACAGCGGCGCGACAGTGCTCCGACAGCGGGACGGCGGATGCTCGGAGCATGACGAATCCCACCACCGACTGGGCCCTCGAGGCCGACGGACTCGTGAAGGTGTTCGGTGAGAACCGCGCGGTCGACGGCGTCGACCTGCGCGTGCGCACCGGCACCGTCTACGGAGTCCTCGGCCCGAACGGCGCCGGCAAGACCACCACCATCAACATGCTCGCGACCCTCATGCGCCCCGACGGCGGATCCGGTCGCGTCTTCGGCCACGACGTGGTGCGCGAGGCGCACATCGTGCGCCAGCTCATCGGCGTCACCGGGCAGTTCGCTTCGGTCGATGAGACCCTGTCCGCCACCGAGAACCTCATGATCTTCGCCCGGCTGCTGGGTCTCGGCCGCAGCGAGGCGAAGGCGAAGTCCACCGATCTGCTGGAGCGCTTCGGTCTCACCGAGGCCGCGCGCCGGCCTCTGAAGCAGTTCTCCGGCGGCATGCGCCGACGGCTCGATCTGGCGGCGTCGCTGCTCGCGCAGCCCCCGCTGATCTTCCTCGACGAGCCCACCACCGGCCTGGATCCTCGCACCCGCGGCCAGATGTGGGACACGATCCGCGAGCTCGTGAACACGGGCTCCACCGTGCTCCTCACGACCCAGTACCTCGATGAGGCCGACCAGCTCGCCGGCCGCATCGCCGTGATCGACCACGGCAAGGTCGTGGCGGAGGGCACGCCTGACGACCTCAAAGCCTCGGTCGGCACCTCCTCGCTGCAGCTGCGCGTGCGCGACGATGCCGACACCGCCGACGCGCTACGGGCGATCGAGCAGACGCTCGGGGTCCGCGGCGTCCTCTCCCCCGAGGCGTCGAGGATCACGGCTCCTCTCGCGGATGCGGATCGGGTCGCCGAGCTGCTGATCATGCTTCGCGAGGCCGGCATCGGTCTCTCCGAGGTGAGCGTGCAGAAACCCACGCTCGACGAGGTGTTCCTCACCCTCACCGGCCACCCGGCCGACGAGGAGCCCGCCGACGGCTCCGCCACCGCACAGATCCAGGAGGTCAGCGCATGAGCACCCTCGCCCCCACCGCCGGACGCATCGTCCCGGCCGCCGAGCGCCGGCTGAGCCCGCGCGCGAGCCTCTCCCTGACCCTGCGCAACACGATCACGATGGCGGCGCGCGGTCTCATCAAGATCCGGCGCACGCCGGAGCAGCTCGTCGACGTGACGGTGCAGCCGATCCTGTTCACCCTGATGTTCACGTACATCTTCGGCGGCGCGATCTCGGGCAACGTCACGAACTACCTGCCCGTCATCATCCCCGGCATTCTCGTCCAGACCGTCATCACCACCTCGGTGGTGACCGGTGTGCAGCTGCGCGAGGACATGGACAAGGGCGTGTTCGACCGGTTCCGCTCGCTGCCGATCGCACGCATCGCCCCGCTGTCCGGTGCGCTGCTGGCCGACACGATCCGCTACGGCATCGCCACCGTGCTCACCTTCGTGATGGGGTTCCTCATGGGCTTGCGTCCCGCGGGCGGGCTCGGCGCCGTGATCGGCGCGGGGCTCCTCGTGATCGTGTGCTCCTGGGCGATCAGCTGGATCTTCGCCTTCGCGGGAGTGATCGCGCGGACCGCGTCGAGCGTGCAGGGCATCTCGATGATGATCCTGTTCCCGCTGACGTTCCTGTCCAACGCGTTCGTCCCGGTGAACACGATGCCGGGCTGGCTGCAGTGGTTCGTGAACGTGAACCCGGTCTCCCACCTCGTGACCGCCGTGCGCGACCTGGTCAACACCGGCACGTTCGGCGTCGACGCCTGGGTCTCGCTCCTCGGCGCCGCCGTGATCGTGGCGATCTTCGCCCCGCTCACCGTGCGCGCGTACATGCGCAAGGCCTGAACCGGCCGGCCAGGGGCGTCCTCGATGAGGGCGCCCCTTCGTCGTGCCCGGCGCGTCCTGCGCTCAGCGAGAGCCCAGGACGGCGATGCCTCGCGCCACGCGGTCCGCAGGATCCAACGCGGCCGCATCCCTCCTCGCCGCGGCGACGGCCTCGGATCCAGCGATCCGCTCCGCATCCGCGAAGTGCATCGCGAGGTCGAGGCTCGGCATGTTCTGCCGCCCGCCGAGCACCTCGGCGAGCGCGATCGCCTCCGTGCCCCGCGCGATCAGCTCCGGCTGCCGCAGAGCCCAGGCCGACCAGCCGATCAGCGCCGTACCGAGGACGGGCCTGTCCACGCCTTCCCGCCTTTGCCGGCATGCGGCGATCGTGCGGGTGCGCAGACGCCGCTCCCAGACGGCGAGCTCCGCCTCCGGCACCGCGAGCTCTCGCGCGGCCGCGGAGACGTAGCCGGACAGCGCCATCAGATACCAGGGCGAGCGGCGGTGCACAGGATCGGCGAACGCTGCCATCGCGCGTCCGAACGCCTCGGTCGCCCCTGCCACGTGCCCGTCCAGGAGCTCCGCCTCCGCGAGGCCGTACAGCCCGATCGACCCGAGTTCCACGCCGTCCTGGCTGAGGCCGCCCTCGTCGATGAGCCGAGTGAACAGAGCCCGCGCCTCGCGGCTGCGCCCCAGGCAGAGCAGCGCGCCGCCGCGCACCCATTCCTGGTGGTTCATCTGATCCTGCGCGTCGAACTCCTCGAACACGACGGTCGCACGCTGGATCCAGGTCATCGCCTCGGCCGGGCGCGCCGACTGCGCAGCCAGCTGCGCCGCGAGATCGGCGGCCATGCCCTCGGCCCAGCGCTCGTCGAGACGGCGCGCCCGATGCCAGGCGCTGCGGGCGGCCTCCATCGCGACCTCGGCCTCGCCGTCGTTCTCCGCACGGTGGGAGCGCAGCACATCCGCCGTCAGTTGCGCGCGCGGATCCGTTCCGCGCTCGAGCTCCGACACCGACCCCATCGGCCCACCCCGGCCGACCGCGAGCAGGGCGTCCGCCAGCAGCTGCCAGGACGGCGCGAGCGCGTCACCGGCGGCGCGCACGGCGCGGGTGACGAAGGCGAGTCCGCGCGCGGCGAGAGGATCCCCGCTGATCATGCAGCCGAGCGACGCCATCACGACCGCCATGACCTGCAGATCGGGCTCGATGTCGCCGGCCGGCAGCGCGTCCACGATCTCGATCATCGGTCCGGCATAGCCGATGAACTCGGTGAAGGATCCGCGGATGAACCATGACTGCCCGAGGACGGTGAAAAGGCGCACCGCATCGGCGCCGCGGCGCGCAGCCACCAGGTGCCTGAGCACATGCACGAGGTTGTCGTGCTCACGCGTGATCGCGAGGTGCGCCCGTGCGGTCAGCCCAGAGGGGAACGCCCTGGCTCTGGCGCCGTGCTCGGCGACGAAGGCGAGCGCCCAGGCGACCACCGCCTCCCACGCGTCATCCTCCGCACCGGTCTCGGCGAGGCGGTCGTGCCCGAACTCGCGCACGGTCTCCAGCATGCGGAAGCGCACGGCGCCGTCGGCGACCTCGATGACGTTCAGCAGCGATTGCGAGACGAGGCCTTCCAGAACGTCGTCCGCGGCCCCCGAAAGCACAGCGTCGGCGGTCTCCCCGGAGAAGCCTCCAGGAAGCACGGACAGCAGCGCGAGCGCCTGCCGCGCGTCGGGAGAGAGCAGGTCCCAGCTCCACTCGATCACGGCCTCGAGCGTGCGATGACGCTCGGGGGCCGCGCGGTCTCCCGAGGTGAGCAGCGCGAAGCGGTTCTCCAAGCGCTTCTCGATCTGCTCCGGCGTCATCGTGCGCACGCGCGCGGCCGCGAGCTCGATCGCGAGCGGCAGCCCGTCCAGGCGCGCGCACAGTCGCGCGACGACCTCGAGATCGAGCGTCGCGCCGGGGCGCGCGGCGTGTGCGCGCTCCGCGAAGAGGCGCACGGCGGGAGCGGCGTGCGTCGCCTCGATCTCGAGCGGCTCCAGGGGCAGCACGCGTTCCGCGGCGATCGCGAGCGGCGTGCGGCTCGTGGTCAGGATCCGCAGCGAGGGCACTGCGGCCAGCAGATCCGCGGTCCACCGCGCGACGCCGTCGATGACCTGCTCGCAGTTGTCCAGCACCAGCAGCGTCGTCCGGTCGCCGAGGGCGGCCACGAGGCGCGCGCCGAGGTCGGGGCGCGGTCGCTGCTCGGAGAGCCTGCCACCCGGGACGTTCTCGCTGATCCCCAGGGCAGCGGCGATCGCCAGCGGCACGCCCGCGTCCGCGCGCACGCCCGCGAGCGGGACGACGACGACCGCAGGGGCCATCGACTCAGCCGCCAGCGCCTGGGCGAGCCGCGTCTTACCCAGGCCGCCGGCGCCCATGATGGTCACCAGCCGTGCCGAACGCAGCAGCGAACGCGCGCTCGTGACGGCTTCATCGCGGCCGATGAGCTCGTTCGGGGCGGCCTGCACGCCGATCCGGACCCGCGGACCGTCATCCTGTCCGCGCAGCAGCTGTGCGTTGAGTTCGACGAGAGCAGCGCTGGGCGAGCTGCCCAGGGCATCGGCGAGCGTGCCGCGCAGCCGGGCGAAGACGCTGAGAGCCTCGGGCGCTCGGCCGTCCTCGGCGAGGGCGGTCATCAGCGCGGCGTGCGCTGTTTCGTCAAGCGGGTGCGATGCTGCGAGCTCCTCGAGGATCCCGATGCCCTCGGCCGCCTGCCCTGAGTCGACCAGCGCCGCGGCGAGGCAGCCGCGCAGTGCGGCGCGCAGCTCCTGCGCCTCGGTCGCGAGATCCTCCGCGATCGGAGCTCCGGCCAGGTCTGCACCGGGTTCGCCCCGCCAGAGGGCGATCGCCGCGCGCAGCAGCCGGATGCGGTCGGGATCGCCGTCATCGAGCGTCTCCGCCTCGGCCCGTAGCCGCCGCGCGGTGTGCAGATCGGTGTCGTCTGTGCCGAGCGCGTAGCCTCCTGGTGCACTCGCGATCGCGTCGGATCCGGCCAGCGCCCTGGCCCGGGACACGAGCGTCTGCAGCGCGGCCTTCGGGTTCTGCGGCTGATCCTCGCCCCAGACTTCGTCGGCCAGCGCCGGCACCGAGCGGGTCGTGCCGGTGCCGGCGAGGACGAGCGCGGCCAGCAGCGCGCGCATGGGCGTCCCTCCGGCGTCGCGATCCGCGATCCGCACCGGGCCGAGCACGCCGATGCGCGCCGTCATGCGCGCGGCCGGATCCCCAGGTCGATCACGTTCTCCAGGCCGACGACCACACCGCGCAGGTCCCGCGCGTACGGCAGGGCGAGGCGGATGCCGGGGGCGTACGCCGCAGCGGACTGCACGGTGTCGTGCACGATCGACAGCGACTCCCCGGGCCCGGAGAGGATGACCTCCTGCTTCGCGATCACGCCGGGGCGCCGCAGCGAATGCACGGGCACGTTCGCCACCTGCTGTCCGCGGGCACGCTGATCGACGTGCGGCGCGTCCACGGGCCCCTGCTCGGCACGCGCGGCGGCGATGAGTTCCGCGGTGCGCACGGCCGTGCCGCTGGGCGAGTCGATCTTGGTGTGCTGGTGCGCCTCGATGATCTCCACGGATCCGAAGAACGGCGCCGCGAGGGCGGCAAGGGCCGTCCCGAGCACGGATCCCAGCGAGAAGTTGGGCACGAACAGGGCGCCGGTGCCGGCGGCCTCGATCGCCGGGCGGACCTGTGCGATGCGGTCGGCAGACCATCCGGATGTGGCGATGAGGAGGTTGATGCCCCGGTCGGTCGCAGCCCGCACGATCTCGACGCTGGACGCCGGAGTGGTCGCGTCGACCACGAGGTCCACGCCGTCGAGCTCGTCCATAGTGCTGGCGGATCCGAGCACCGCCCCGATCTCGAATCCGTCGAGATGCGCGATCACGTCGCCGATGATGGTGCCGAGCTTGCCGGAGGCGCCCACCAGGGCCACGCGCGTCGTCATGCCCTCAGTCTATTCAGCGCCTCCGACGCGGGCTCCCCGCCGATCGTCGCCCTCCGCGGCACGGGGCGTCTCCCCGGGGCGTTCGCCGCGTCCTGGTTGCCTGGCCCGCGACATCGATTACCGTCGGATCATGCCCACGTTCCGCATCGTGTCCCCCGAGGACGTCGACGCCCACGCCGTGCTCGTCGACTACTTCACCCTGCGCGCGGCGGAGTTCCCCGGCGGCAGCTACTCCCCCACCTATCCGACCGCCGCGGCGTTCCAGGCCCCGGACGGAGTCTTCCTCCTGTTCGAGGACGAGGGCGAGATCGTCGGCTGCGGCGGGATCCGCCGTATCGGGATGCCCGATGACGAAACGGATGTGTTCGAGATCAAGCACGTCTTCCTGCGCCCAGAGACCCGCGGTCGTGGCTGGGGCCGCCTGCTGCTGGACGAACTGGAGCGTCGCGCTCGCGGCTTCGGGGCCGCCGCTCTCGTGCTCGACACCCATCACACGCTCGAAGCCGCGGGGCACCTGTACCGCAACAGCGGCTTCGCCGAGATCCCGCGCTACAACGACAATCCCAACGCGACGGTTTGGCTACGTAAGGAGCTTGCTAATGGCCGATGACACTCTGCCGTCTGTCCTGACCCCGGAAGAGGCTTTTCGCGCCGCATACTTCATGATCCAGATCTACGGCGATGTTGAGGATTGGCGATCCGAGGATCTGGTCCTCCTAGCCCAGTACATGCGCTCAGACCCGGCCCGCGCATCTGATTGGAAGAACGCAGTGCAGATGGCCCTCGAACAACCGGATGCAGTGTCATCGGAACTGGATTTGTAACCGCTCGTGACTGTTTGCCTACCTGGGGAGCACCGATGACCGACCCTGAACGCGTGATTCAGCAGCGTATGCGCAACCGTGTGATCGAATACCTCGAACTCGCTGGGTCGTTCGACGCACAGCGGACCTACGACTCACACCGCATGGTCAACGTCGCATACGAGGTGATCAACCAGTGGGAAGACTGTGTTCCCAACGCCCCATGGGAAGACGAGCCGATCGAGGCGGTTTACAGTCCAAACGAGATCGAAGCGATGGCCCAGTTCCACCGGGTGTGGACGCGGGCCGCTACTGCGATTCCGAGTGGCTACCCCGACCTGTCCGACGTACAGGTTCTCCCCGAATGGTCGGAGCTGCAGGATCAGGCACAACGCGCGCTAGCAGTGTTCCTCACACGGGGCAAGATGCCCGAGGACCGCGTGAGCTCATGAGCAAGGGCAAGCTCAACCCGAACGCGACCCGGTGGTATCGCAAGGATCTGGAGCAGCACGCATGAGGTTGTGGTCCGTGCATCCGCAGCATTACGACCGGCAGGCGCTGACGGCATGCTGGCGCGAAGGCCTGCTCGCCCAGGCCGTCATCGCGGATCCGACCCGCCGCGGCTATGCGCATCATCCGCAGCTCCAGCGCTTCCGCCAGACGCGTCATCCCCTCGCCGCGGTCGGCGACTACCTCGCCGCGGTCGTCGACGAAGCCGACGCCCGTGGCTACCGGTTCGCGCGCGAGAAGATCCTCAAGACGGGTCCGGTCGAACGCATCCCCGTCGCCCGTGGTCAGCTCGAGTACGAGTGGGGGCACCTGCTCCGCAAGCTGGAAGTGCGCAGCCCGGATCTCTGGGAGCGCTGGCGCACGATCCCCCTCCCGGCGCCGCATCCGCTGTTCACGATCGTGGACGGCCCGATCGCGGACTGGGAACGCGTCGGCTGAGCACGCACCGGCCTGGCCCCCTCGCGCCGCGACGATCAGCACACGATGCGACGATCAGCACACGGATCCAGGGATCCGTGTGCGCATATCGTCGCTGGCTGTGCGGATCGTTGCACGCTCTAGGGGCAAAAGACGCCCCGTACGCCACCCAGAACGGGGTCAGACCAGGAGCGGATCCGGCAGGCCCGTGCGCAGCTCCATGGGGAGGTGGCTCAGGTCGTTGTGCGCGACCAGGCTCCACGGCCGTCCCTGCTTCTGCGAGATCACGGTGAGGCCGCAGTTGGCCTGATTCAGCGTCATCCAGCGCCACTCCGGGGCTTCCAGCACTTCTCGCACGAACCAGCTGATCACGAAGTTGTGCGTGATGAGCACCTCGTGGACGTCTCCCGGCTTGCGCACCAGGAACTCGTTCACGGCGTCGCCCATCTGCGCCCGGCCCGCCTCGATCTCCGCATYGGTGATGGACCCGAAGAACGGCTCGAAGACGGCCGGAGTCTCGTCTGTCATGCCGGTGGGCACGCAATCGAACAGCAGGGCGGACGGCTCCGCCTCGACGGAGGGGATCCGCTCCGAGATCGCACGGGCCGTCTCGGCGGCGCGCAGCAGCGGAGAGTGCCAGATCGCGTCGAGCGGCAGGCCGGACAGGCGATCGGCGAGGAGCGCGGCCTGGCGACGTCCCCGCGGTGAGAGGGGTCCGTCAGCGAGACCGTGCTCGGCGTCCTGATGCTCGCCGTGCCGGACCAGATAGATGTAATGCGTCACAACCCGCTCGCCTCGTCTCCGGCGCCGCGGCCGGGGTGCTTCCAGCCTATGTCACAGATCGGACACAGCGACTGACCGAGTGGGTCAGCTCGCCGCCCGGGTGAGTTCGGCCAGCTGCGCGCGACCGAGGGCGACGCCCGCGCCCTGCATCAGCTCGTCGACCTGCTCGGTCGCGAACGCGTTGACGATGGGCGCCGTGATCGTGCGTTGCGCGAGCAGCCAGCCGATCGCGACGGCGGCGACGGGCACCTGCAACTCGGAGGCGGCGATGTCGAGCGCTCGCAGCACCTTGATCCCACGACGGTTGATGTTGCCGCGCAGCTGCATTCCGCGCACCCCCTGGAGCGACTGCTTGGTGCGGTGCTGGCCGGACAGGAATCCGTGCTCGAGCGCGTGCGACGGCGTGACGGCCAGCCCCTGCGCCGCGGCGACGAGCCGAAGGTCGCCCTCGAAGCCCGCTCGGCGCAGAAGGTTGTACGGCTCGTCCAGGACCTCGATGCGCGGGTAACCTGCGGATGCCAGGATGCGTGCCTCCACGAGCCGTTCCGCAGTGAAGCCGAAAGCACCGATCGCCCGGACCTTGCCGGTCTCGACCAGCCACTCTGCGGTGGCCAGCGTGTCCTCGAGGGCACTGCCGTCGTCGAACGTGCCGTCGAGGTAGAGCACATCGATGCGCTCGACGCCGAGGCGGGTCAGCGAGGCCTCGGCCGCGCGCACCAGGTTCACCGATCCGATGCCGGGGTTGTCGGGGTGGCCGCCGACGCGCACGCTCAGGATGTTGTCCTCGCGGTTGCCGCGCGTCGCGAGCCAGCGGCCGATGATGTGCTCACTGCGCCCGGCGGCGAAGCTGTCGGCCGTGTGCACCGCGTTGCCGCCGAAATCGGCGTAGCGGTCGAGGATGTGCAGCGCGGTGTCCGCGTCGGTGTTCCAGCCGAACTCGGCGCCGCCGAGGATGAGCGRGAAGGTGCTGATGCCGGTGTCTGCGAGCGGCACGCGCAAGCTGCTCCCGATGCCGGGGCCGACCACGGGGATCGGCGCGGAGGGATGGGGCGTGACCAGGGCGGGCGCACCGGTCGCTGCGGGTGCGGCGTGGCCGATGGCGGATCCTGCTGTGGGTCCGACGCTGAAGAGACGCATGCGATCACCCCCGTGCCTGCTGCGTTCGTGTTCTGTGGCGCACCCCCCGGTGCGTCCCTTCGAGAGTAAGGGAGGCCTCGGACAGTTCCGTTCATTGAGTCGTCCAGGAGGCGAACAACTCGTAACGTTTGGATCACGAAGACGGGAAAAGGCCCACCCTGTCCCCCTTTCGGTGGACAGGGCGGGCCTTTTCGTGCGAAGGGCTCAGACCTCGGCGACCTCAGCGGCCGGCTCGGCTGCCTCGGCCGGCGCCTCGTCGATGACCGGCTCGAGCGAGAGCTTGCCGCGGTCGTCGATCTTCGTGATCTTCACGAGGATCTTCTGGCCGACGGAGAGCACGTCATCGACGTTCTCCACGCGCTTGCCACCGGCGAGCTTGCGCACCTCGGTGACGTGCAGCAGGCCGTCCTTGCCCGGGAGCAGGGAGACGAACGCACCGAAGGTCGCGATCTTGACGACCGTGCCCAGGAACTGCTCGCCGACCTCCGGGTTGGTCGGGTTGGCGATCGCGTTGACCTGGGCGCGGGCGGCCTCGGCCGAGGGGCCGTCGGTCGCGCCGATGTAGACGGTGCCGTCCTCCTCGATGGAGATCTGCGCGCCGGTCTCGTCCTGGATCGCGTTGATCGTCTTGCCCTTCGGGCCGATCAGCTCGCCGATCTTGTCGACCGGGATCTGCACGCTGATCACGCGCGGCGCGGTCGGCGCCATCTCGTCCGGGCTGTCGATCGCGGCGTTCAGCACGTTGAGGATCGTGAGACGAGCCTCCTTGGCCTGGGTCAGCGCCCCTGCCAGCACCTCGGAGGGGATGCCGTCGAGCTTCGTGTCCAGCTGGATCGCGGTGACGAACTCGCTCGTTCCGGCGACCTTGAAGTCCATGTCGCCGAGGGCGTCCTCGGCACCCAGGATGTCGGTGAGCGCCGCGTAGCGGGTCTCACCGTCGACCTGGTCGGACACGAGGCCCATCGCGATGCCGGCGACCGGCGCGCGCAGCGGCACACCCGCGTTCAGCAGCGACAGGGTCGAGGCGCAGACGGAGCCCATCGACGTGGATCCGTTGGAGCTGAGCGCCTCGGACACCTGACGGATCGCGTACGGGAACTCCTCGCGGGTCGGCAGCACCGGCACGAGGGCGCGCTCGGCGAGGAAGCCGTGCCCGATCTCGCGACGCTTCGGCGAACCCACACGGCCGGTCTCACCGGTCGAGTAGGGCGGGAAGTTGTAGTGGTGCATGTAGCGCTTGCTCGTCGTCGGGGACAGCGAGTCGATCTGCTGCTCCATCTTGAGCATGTTCAGCGTGGTGACGCCCAGGATCTGGGTCTCGCCGCGCTGGAAGATCGCGGAGCCGTGCACGCGCGGGATGACCTGCACCTCGGCGTCGAGCGGACGGATGTCCGCCAGGCCACGACCATCGATGCGGACGCCCTCGGTGAGGATCCGGCCGCGCACGATCTTCTTCGTGACCGACTTGTAGGCGCCGGAGAACTCGCTGAGCGCGACCTCGGGCTGCTCGCCCGCCTCCACGGCGGCGATGAGCTCGGCCTTGACGCGGTCCTTGATCGCGTCGTCGGCGTTCTGGCGCTCCTGCTTGTCGGCGATCTGGTAGACGTCGACGAGCTCGGCGTAGGCGCGCTCGGCCACGAAGTCGTACGTGCCCTCGCTGTACGGCAGGAAGACCGGGTACACGCCCGGCTCCTTCGACGCCGTGGCGGCCAGCTGGGCCTGCGCCTCGACGAGCTGCTTCAGGAACGGCTTGGCGGCTTCGAGGCCCTGCGCGACGATGTCCTCGCTGGGCTTGGTTGCGCCGGCCTTGATCAGGTTCCAGCTGCCCTCTGTGGCCTCAGCCTCGACCATCATGATCGCGACGTCGGTGCTGCCGTCACCCTTGGTGACGACGCGGCCGGCCACGACGAGGTCGAAGACGGCCTCGGCGACCTGCGCCTGGTTCGGGAACGCGACCCACTGGTCGGCGTGCTCGCCGTGACCGGGGATGAACGCGAGGCGCACACCGGCGACGGGACCGGAGAACGGCAGACCCGAGATCTGCGTCGATGCGGACGCCGCGTTGATCGCGAGCGCGTCGTAGTACTCGCCCGGAGCGATGCTCAGGACGGTGATCACGATCTGCACCTCGTTGCGCAGGCCGTCGACGAACGACGGGCGCAGCGGACGGTCGATCAGGCGGCACACGAGGATCGCCTCGGTGGAGGGGCGGCCCTCGCGACGGAAGAACGAGCCGGGGATCTTGCCGGCGGCGTAGGAGCGCTCCTCCACGTCGACCGTCAGCGGGAAGAAGTCGAAGCCCTCACGCGGCGACTTGCCCGCGCTCGTGGCGGAGAGGAGCATCGTCTCCTCGTCCAGGTAAGCGGCGACCGCGCCTTGCGCCTGCTGCGCGAGACGACCCGTCTCGAAGCGGACGGTGCGGGTGCCGAAGCGGCCGTTGTCGAGAACGGCCTCAGTAGCGGTGATTTCAGGACCTTCCAAGAGGTCTCTCCTTCTTTGTTTAGGCTCGCTCTCCCGTGTGGAGCGCGAGCATGGACGGATGCGCACAGAGGCATCCTGTTCGATCCTATCAGCGTGGCGCGCCTGAGTCCGCGCCGTCAGACTTCGCTGGGCTCGCGCACTCCGCGCTCGCGGCCGAGGCGCACGTAGTCGTGGTGCTTCGCGCTGCGCCCGTCCCCCGCGGCCCTGCCGTGCAGACGACGCCAGACCCACGGCAGCGCGTGCCGGCGCCACCACACGCCGGCCCCGGTGCGCTCCGCGGCGTGCAGGGCCTCGTCCAGCGCGCCGAGCTCGTCGGCGAGGGGCACGCCGAGCGCGACGCCCGCCCGATAGGCGAGGAAGCGGTGCCCTCGACTGGAGAGGTGCACGAGGTCCTCCCCCCAGTTCGGCCGCTCGGCGAGCTGCGGATGCAGGTCGGTGTCGAGCAGGATCGCCCCCTGGCGGTGGGCGATGCCCGCGAGCGCCGTGGCCCAGGCGGAGAACCGGCGGGCATAGATCCGGGCCGCCGGATTCCCCGGCAGGAAGGACGTCACGAGGAGCACGTCGGCGCCCGCCTCGCGCAGCTGCCGCACCGCGTCCTCGAGGCGGGTGGCCAGGAGCGGGACCGAGACCCGCTGCTTCACGAGGTCGTTCGCCCCCACCAGGATCGAGACGAGGTCTGGGCGCAACTGCAGCGCGCGGTCCAGCTGGGTTCCGCACACGTCCCCGACGCGCTTGGACCGGATGGCGAGGTTCGCGTAGTCCAGCGGCTCGCGCGCGGCGAGCAGCAGTGCGAGCCGGTCCGCCCAGCCGCGCAGCGCACCGTCGGGGCCGGGGTCGCACAGGCCCTCGGTGAGCGAGTCGCCGAGCGCGACGTAACGGCGCCAGTGCTTGCGCTCCCCCGCAGGCGTGGGCTCCGGCCGGACGGCCCGGGGCGCGCGCAAACCGGCGTCGGCCCTGTGCAGATCCTGCGCCTCGACGAAATGGCCGAGCAGCTGGTCGCACACCGCGCTCCAGCTGCGCCCCTCCACCGCCTCGCGGCCGGCGCGGCCGAACGCCTGCCGCTTGCGCGCGTCGCCGGCGAGGTCCCGCACCCGCTCGCGCAGATCCTGCAGGTCGCCCGGGCGGTACAGCCAGCCGTCGATGCCCTGGCGCACCAGATCCAGCGGCCCTCCCCTGCCCGTCGCCACCACCGGGATCCCGCTCGCGTGCGCCTCCTGCAGGGTCTGCCCGAACGTCTCGCTCTCCCCTGGATGCACGAAGACGTCGAATGACGCCATCGCCTGCGCGAGCTCCGGGCCGCTGAGATGCCCGAGGAACACGGCATCAGGCAGCAGCGACTCGAGCCGCGGACGGGAGGGCCCGTCTCCGACGATCACGAGCCGCACTCCCGGCAGATCCGCGAGCACGCGCAGATCCTCGACCTGCTTCTCGGGGGCGAGCCGACCCACGTAGCCGACGACGGCCTCGGCGCCGGAGCGGTGCGCCCACGCGCTCGCACGACGGTCCGGGTGGAACCGCTCGGCATCCACGCCCCGGCCCCAGCGACGCACCCGGTCGACCCCGAGCCGGGCGAGCTGCTCCTCCGATTCGGACGAGGGAGCGAGGGTGAGCGTGGCACGTCGGTGCAGCCGGGCGATGTGGGCCTCGGCGAGCGCGGTCGTCAGCGAGACCCCGTAGCGCGCGGCGTAGGCGGCGACGTCTGTCTGATATGCCGCGACCGCGGGCACCCCGATCCGCTCCGCGGCGAGCGCGCCGCGCCAGCCCAGGGCGAACGGCGAGGCGAGGTGCACCACGTCCGGAGCGAAGCGGGCCAGCGACGCCGACAGCCGATGCGTGCTGGACGTGCCGACGCGCACGGTGCGGTAGCCCGGCAGCGCCACGGAGGGGATGGGCTCGACCCTGGCGTGTCCGATCATGCGCGGCATCTCCGCGGCGGCGGGGGCATACACCCGGGCCTCGTGGCCGTGTCGCTCGAGATGACGAAGGATCTGCAGGACGCTCCCGGTCACACCGTTCATGTGCGGGAGGAAGGATTCCGTCACGATCGCTGCTCTCACGTGATCAGGATCCCGCTGGTTTCCGCCGCGCATCGCCGGGAACCCCCGCCGTCGCGGAGTGTTCACCCGATGCACCGCGATCGGTCACCCGGCGTCCGCCACCGCGCCCCCTGCTCGTCCTTCGTCGTTCTCCGGGACTCCGCAGCGCGCCGGGGCTAGGCTGACGCAATGAGTACCGACGACACCGCCGCCGCGGATATGAAGCGCAAGTTCAAGGAAGCGCTCGAGAAGAAGAACGCCCAGCAGAATCGGGGCGAGGCTCACTTGGACGGCGACTCCGCCGTGCACGGCACGCACGGGGCGCAGACCAGGCGCGAGTTCCGCCGCAAGAGCGGCTGATCCCGTATCCACCACGAAGGGCGTCGACGAGGGATCGTCGGCGCCCTTCGTCGTCCGCGCATCCGCGCAAAGGGGTGGGAATCCACAGCGAGCGGGGTTAGCGTCGAATGGTGATCGTTTCCACCGCCCCTGCCGCACCCGCGCGCAGAGCACGCGCAGCCCGCCCGATCCTGGCCCTCGTGGCGGGCGCGCTGCTGATCGTGCCTCTCGCGGTGGCCGCACCGGCGTATGCCRACGACTACCCGTCGTGGCAGGACGTGCAGAACGCGCAGGGTGACGAGCAGGCCACGCAGGATCAGATCACCCGCATCAACGACGCCCTCGCCACGGCGCAGCAGAAGGCCGCGGACGCCTCGACCGCGGCGATGAAGGCCAACCAGGTCGCGGACTCGGCCCGTGCCGACGCGCACACGGCCGCACAGCGTGCGGACGAGCTGGGCGTGCAGGCCGCCGCGGCCGAACAGGCCGTGCAGCAGGCGCACGAGCAGGTCGGTGCGGTCGTGGCCGGCCGTGCCCGCACCGAGACGGCTGCCCCCCTCACCGTGCGACTGTTCACCTCCGCGGATCCGGATCAGCTGCTCATGCGCCTGGGCGTGCTGCAGCAGCTCGACTCGACCTGGGCGCAGCTCGGCGAGCGCGCGATGGCGGCGCAGGGCGTCGCGACGTCGCTGCAGGATCAGGCGCAGACGGCCCGCGCGGCCAGGGACGCGCTCGCGACCGCCGCGGAGAACGCGGCGCAGAAGGCGAAGGCCGCGGCCGACGTCGAAGCCGCCGCCGTCGCCGACCTGCAGGGCCACGTCACCACGCTGTATGCGCAGCTGGCGACGCTGAAGAACACCACGGCCGACGTCGAACGGCGCTACCGGATCGGACAGCAGGTCGCGGAGCAGGAGCGCGAAGCGGCCGCAGCCGCGGCGGCCGCCGGCTCGAGCGGTTCCGGCGGCGGAGACTCCGGCGGGGGCGGCGGTGGCGGTGGCGGTGGCGACCTCAGCGGCGGCGGGGTGAACGTCGACCCCGCGGGCGCACAGGCCTATGCCGCGGGCCAGCTCGGCAACTACGGCTGGGGCCAGGATCAGTTCTCCTGCCTGTACCAGCTCTGGACGCAGGAATCGAGCTGGCGCGCAGACGCGCTGAACCCCGACAGCGACGCCTACGGGATCCCCCAGGCGCTGCCCGCCGAAAAGATGGCGGCGGCCGGGCCGGACTGGCGCACGAACGGCGACACGCAGATCGACTGGGGTCTGAGCTACATCCAGGACCGCTACGGATCCCCGTGCGGGGCCTGGGCCCACGAGGTCGCCAACAACTGGTACTGAGCGGGCGCGGGCTCAGCTCTCCGCGAGCGTCGCGCGGGCGGCATCGAGCACGAGCGGGTCCACGCAGCCGCGCGCGAAGCCGGCGATCCTGCGGCGGATCTCCCGCCCCAGGACCACCCTGCCGATCCGCTCCGCGAGCGGCGCGAGCCACAGGGGTCGGCAGGTGAAGCTGTACTTCCAGACGGCGCGGGTGCCACCGTCGACGGCTTCGAAGCGCCAGCCCGCACCGAGCGTGCGGAGGAACCACGGCCCCTTCTCCATCACCATCCCGACGTTCGTCGGAGGCGCGTACGAGACGTAGTGGGTGATCATCGACAGACCGAACCGCTGCCGGGTGAAGGTACGCACTCCCTTGGCAGGCGACATCGCTCCGTCGAGGAAGTGCTGCGCGTGGATGAAGCCGTCCCAGCGACGGCGCACCTCGCCCGTGGTCTGCGACACCGCATATGCGAGGGCGGGCGGGATCGGGACGACGACGACGGCCTGGACGACGGGCATGCTCCGACGTTAGCGTCCCGTCGTCGTGAACGAGGACGGGACAGCCGTCGGGCCGGGGCGAGAGCCGTCCTTCGCACTCTCCCCCGACCCGACGGGTCGGCCTGATCAGCCGCGCCCGGCGCGAGCGCGGGCCCGCTCCTGCTTCGCCGCCATCTCGTCGACCGCCGCGTGCCCGAGGGTCTCGGTGCTGACCGGCTCCGCGGGCGACGCGTTCTGCGCGGCGGAGTTCTCGTCGTGTCCCACGCCGTCCAGCTGGGATTCGTCGAACGGTCGTGCACCGGAGAGCACCTGACGAACCTGCTCCGTGTCGATCTGCTTCGTCCAGGTGCCGATGAGGATCGTGGCGACCGCGTTGCCGGTGAAGTTGGTCAGCGCGCGTCCCTCCGACATGAAGCGGTCGATGCCCACGATCACGCCGACACCGTTCACGAGATCCGGACGATACGCCTGCAGGCCGCCGGCCAGAGTCGCGAGCCCGGCGCCGGTGACGCCCGCCGCGCCCTTGCTCGCGATGATCATGAAGACGAGAAGACCGATCTGCTCGGGGATCGACATCGGCTGGCCGAGGCCGGTCGCGATGAACAGCGACGCCATCGTCAGGTAGATCGCAGTGCCGTCGAGGTTGAACGAGTATCCCGTCGGCACCGTGATGCCCACCACGGGCTTGGCCACGCCCAGGTGCTCCATCTTCGCGATCAGCCGGGGCAGCGCGGACTCGGACGACGAGGTGCCCACGATCAGGAGATACTCGCGGGCCAGGTACTTCATGAGCTGGAAGATGTTGACTCGGGCGACGAGCAGCAGCACTCCGCCGAGCACCACGACGATGAACACGATGCAGGTGAGGTAGAACGCCCCGAGGAGGATCCCGAGGCTCCAGATCGCCGCGACGCCGGTCTTGCCGACCACGGCCGCGATCGCGCCGAACGCACCGAGCGGGGCGAGCCACAGGATCATCCCGAGCACGCGGAAGACCAGGGTCTGCAGGTGCTTGATCGCTCCCATGATGGGCGCACCGCGCTCCCCCAGCCCCTGCAGGGCGAAGCCGACGAGCAGGGCGATGAAGAGCACCTGCAGCACGCTCTCGCCGGTGAAGGCGCCGAAGAACGTGGCGGGGATGATGCCGAGGATGAAGTCCTGCGTCGTCTTCGCCTCGGTGGTCGTCGCGGCCTGGTAGGTCGCGCCGGCCATGTGCAGGCCCTCACCGGGGTGGATGATGTTTCCCACGACCAGGCCGATCGCGAGCGCGAACGTCGACATGACCATGAAGTACAGGAGCGCGAGTCCGCCGATCTTGCCGACCGTCGCCGCCTTGGCGATGGATCCGACACCGATCACGATCGTGCAGAAGATGATCGGCGCGATCATCATTTTGATCAGGCTCACGAACCCCTTGCCGATGGGCTCGAGTCCCTGCGCGAACTGCGGGAACACCAGCCCCACCGCGATTCCGAGGGCCACGGCGAGGAGAACAGACACATAGAGCCAGGTGTGCTTGTCCCAGGAGTTCTTGCCGCGGCGCCAATCGTGCCGCGGGAGAGTGAAACCTTCGGTGAGAGCCATCATCGCCTCCGCTGAGTGAACCGGATCCCGCACCACTGCGGGCGGGCCGTGTCGACCATGCTGCGATCCCTCGGCGCCGCGCGGCCAGTTCTGGTCGTATTGAAACCAGCGCGGATCCGGCGTAGGCCGCCACGCGCAGCACGACCTCGCGCATACTGGCTGAGGAGGTCCGGATCGGCGATGGCGACGACAAGACGCGGCGGAGTGCGCAGTGCCGCATCGCGCGTGTTCGCGCTGCTGATCGGATCCGTCCTGCTGATCGGCGCGGCGATCGGGGTGTTCCTCACGTGGGAGGCGCAGACCTCGGCGCGGCAGGAGGCCGAGCACGTCACCACGGCGGTCGCCCACGCGCTCTCGGCGGCACCCGCGATCGAGACGGCTGTGACCGCGACCGACCGCCCGTCTGCGCAGGACGCCCTTCGCGCCTACGTCGAGTCGGTGCGCACCGGGGCGGGACTGGACTTCATCACCGTCATGGACCGCGACGGCGTGCGCCTCACGCATCCGGATCCCGCACGCATCGGCGAGAGGTATCTGGGTACGATCCCCGCCGACGGCCGCACGCTTACCGAGCAGTACACGGGCACGCTCGGTCCCTCCGTGCGCACGATCGCCCCCGTCCACGACGCCGGGGGCGCGATCGTCGGGTGGGTGTCCGCGGGGGTGACTGTGGAGTCGCTGTCCGGGGCGCTGCTGCGACGCCTGCCCGTGATCGTGCTGCTGACCCTCGCGGTCGTGGCGCTGGGCGCGATCGGAGCGGTGCTCGCGCGGCTCGCGACCCGGCGCATCACCGGCGATCTGGACGCTCGCGACGTGCGCGAGGCCGTGGCCGGATACGAGTCGGTGCGCACGCTCGGCGAGGCGCTGCGCGCGCAGACGCACGAGCACGGCAACCGCCTGCACACGGCGTTGTCGCTGTTGGAACTCGATCGCCGGGACGAGGCCATCGCGCTGCTGTCGGAATCGTCCCTGCAGAGCCAGTCCGTGATCGACCAGATGACGCTGCGCGACGGGGATCCGACGCTCGGCGCACTGCTCCTGGGCAAGGCCTCGCAGGCGAAGGAGCGCGGGGTGCGCTGGCAGGTCCACGTGGACCCGGCCGCTCCCCGCGCGGATCTGACCCCCGTCGACGCGGTCGCGGTGGTGGGGAACCTCATCGACAACGCGCTCGACGCCGCCCCTCAGGCGGGATCGAGCGCCGACCGCTGGGTGCGGGTCGACGTGACCGCGGCGGACGGCGGGGCTGTGGCGATCACGGTCTCGGACGGCGGCCCTGGGATACCCTCGGACGTCCGCGAGCGGATCTTCGAGCACGGCTTCTCCACCAAGCCGAGCGACCGCTCTGGACGCGGGGTGGGACTCGCCCTCGTGCGCGACATCGCAACGGCCGCGGGCGGGACGGTCGAGCTGTCCGCCGAACCGACCGCGTTCCGGGTGACGCTACCCGGGGTCCCCGCCGGAAGGAGGATCGGATGATCGGCGTCCTGCTCGTGGACGACGACCCGCTCACGCTCGAACTCCATGCGGCGTACATCGCGCGGCTCGAAGGGTTCGAGGTCGTGGGCGAGTGCACCGGCGTCCGGGCCGCGCTGAACGCGCTCACCGCGGATGCGGAGCGGATCGACCTGGTGCTGCTGGACCTCACGATGCCCGACGGGTCGGGCATCGATGTGCTGCGCCGCATCCGCGGCGCCGGCAGCGCGATCGACGTGATCGCGGTGACCAGCGTGCGCGACGTCGAGGCCGTGCGGCGGATGTCGGCCCTCGGCGTCGCCCAGTACCTGCTCAAGCCGTTCCCGTTCGCCGTCTTCCGCGACCGCCTGCTGCAGTACCGCGACCGGCACGAACGCGCGGTCGCGCTCGCGGGCGCGGGCGCCGCCAGCCAAGAGGAGATCGACGCCCTGATCGGAGGTCCCGCGACCGGCGCCATCGCTCTGCCGAAGGGGCTCGCCGTCGAGACGCTCCAGGCGGTGACCGCGGTGCTGCGCGCGCACGGCGACCTCTCCGCCGCGGAGGCGGCGCCTCTCGTCGGTGTCTCGCGCGTCACCGCGCGACGCTACCTGGAGCACCTCGTCGCACAGCGGGTCGCGATCCGCGCCCCACGCTACGGCGCTCCGGGCCGTCCCGAGACCGCCTACCGTCTGGCCGGTGCGGCCGCGACGCCGCACTGACAGCCTCGAGCCGCGCTCCCGGATCGCACCGTGGTCGGACCGCCGGCGGCGCGGTGATAGCGTCGTCCTGTCCTCAGGGCGGGGTGAAAGTCCCCACCGGCGGTGTCGCGGCAGAGTCCGCGTGAGCCCGCGAACGGTCCCCATGGTGGGGACCGCCGATCCGGTGCGATTCCGGAGCCGACGGTCACAGTCCGGATGAGAGAGGACAGAAGGAGCAGTCCACCATGCCCAGAATCGCCATCGTCGCCGCGCAGTGGCACGCCGAGATCGTCGAGCAGGCCGTGTCCGCCTTCCTCGAGCGACTCGCCGAGCTCGGCATCGACCAGGTCGACGTGTACCGCGTGCCCGGAGCGTTCGAGATCCCCCTGCACGCCCAGCGCCTCGCGCGCACCGGCCGTTACGAGGCCATCGCCACGAGCGCCCTCGTCGTGGACGGCGGGATCTACCGGCACGACTTCGTCGCCGGATCCGTCGTCGACGCGCTCATGCGCGTGCAGCTGGCGACCGATGTGCCGGTGTTCTCCGCCGTGCTCACGCCGCACCACTTCCACGAGCACGACGAGCACCTGGAGTACTTCCGGCGTCACTTCTCCGTCAAGGGCCGAGAGCTCGCCGAGGCCGTGTCGGCTACGGTGCAGAGCCTCGCCACGATCGACTGACCGACCCGCGCGACCCCGCACCCGACACGTCCGCCGTCGCTGAGTTCCGTCGTCGAGACGGACTCAGCGCGGCAGGCGTCCTTCGTGCAGCACACCGTCGGGATCGGCGCTCTCGCGCACCGCGCGAAGCCGGTCGATGTCGGACGCCGTGGCGCACTGCGCGAGCGACTGTCCCGGCGTGAGGAATGTCGGGATCATCTGCTCTGCGGCGGCCGGAGCGAGCAGCTCGAGGAGACCCGCGATGCTGGCGTCGCCGGGCTCGGTCGGTGCACCGGGGAAGTTCGGCACGAGCGCGTGCAGGAGCCAGTCGGCCGACGCCAGGGAGGCGAAGCCGGAACGGCGCGGAGCGTCGAGCGCTCCACCCAGCATCCGCAGGTGGATCCCGACGATCGTCGTCTGCGCCGGCGCCTGACGGAAGTCGATCAGCGCGTCGATCATGGCGTCGTCGAGCCGGTCGAGAGCGGCGGACGCGCCCCGGCCCGCGGTCGGCTCGGTCGGCTCTCCCGAGGACGCCGCGATCGCGGCGGGCGACGTCGCGCCGGAGGTCTCGCGCTGCACGGGGCCGGCACGCCGTACCCCGTCGAGGAGTGCTTCGGCGGCGCCGTCGGAGGACAGCGCCTGGACCGTCAGGAAGCTCTTGCCGCGGATCGCCTCCGGCAGCATCGGTGCGTCGGGCATCCGCATGGAGCTCGTGAACACGTTGAGCGTCGACGGCGCGACGGCAGCGAGATCCCGCACAGCGCGGATCACCGCAGCGGAATCGGCCGCGTCGAAGGTCAGGGAAGCGCCCCATTGCGCAGGTGCCCGGACGAGATCGATCTCGAGCGCAGTCACGACGCCCACGAAGCCGCCCGCGCCGCGCAGCGCCCACATCGCCTCGCCGTCGCTGTCGTCGTCGATGCGCTCATGGGTGCCGTCGGGCCGCAGCACCCACGCGGCGCGCAGGTTGTCGGAACCGAGACCCGCCGTGCGGCTGAACCAGGAGTGACCGCCGCCGAGCGTGTAGCCCGCGACAGAGACGACCGGACTCGTGCCCGCCGGGGCCGCCCACCCCGTGCCTTCGAGCGCATCGACGACCGCGCCCCAGCGCACGCCGCTGCCGACCACGACGACACCGGCCGCGAGGTCGATGTCGAGCCGGTCGAACGCCGCCGTCCGCACGATCACGGCCCCGGCCAGGTCTCCGGAGGCGCCATGCCCGCTCGGCTGCACCGCGATCGGCGTTCCCGCCTCGCGGGCCGCCGCGAGGATCAGGCGCAGATCATCCAGGCCCGCGGGCGTCGCGACCGCCGCAGGGTGCTGGTCGATCGCGAGGTTCCATGGGCGGCGGGCGGCGTCGAAGCCGTCGTCGGAGGGGAGCAGAAGGGTTCCGTCAAGCGCACGGTCGAGAGCGTCGAATGCAGAGAGAAGGGGCATGACGCCACCATAGGATGCCCCACGGACATTCCTCCGGTGGCGTCACGCCCTTACGCCTGAGGCCGGCCTACTCCCCCGCGAGACCGCCCAGCAGATGCCCGAACGAGCGTCCTTCGCCGAGGTAGTTGCCCGGGTCGAAAGGATCCTTGTCGGCCGCGGGCTCGCGCCGGGCCATCGCCTCGGCGAGCTCGCGCGCTCCGCGCTCGACCCTCGTGCTGAGCGGCGCCACCTCGTCGGCGTTCGCTCCCCAGTCGCTGGATGCCGCGAAGACGCCCGTGGGGACGGGCTCGGCGTGCAGGTACGTGAACAGCGGGCGGATCGCGTAGTCGATCGCGAGCGAGTGCCGCGCGGTGCCGGCGTTCGCGCCGATCAGGACGGGCTTGCCGGCGAGCGCGTCCGGGTCGAGCACGTCGATGAACGACTTGAACAGGCCGGAGTAGCTCGTGGAGAAGATCGGCGTGACGGCGATCAGGCCGTCGGCCGAGACAACCGTGTTGATCGCCGAGTCCAGCGCCGGCGGCGCGAAACCGGTGAGCAGGTTGTTCGTGATGTCGTGCGCGAGGTCGCGCAGCTCAATCACGTCGACACTGACCTCGGAGCCGAGCTCGGTGAGCCGACGCGCGGTCTCCGCCGCGAGACGGTCGGCGAGCATGCGCGTCGAGGACGGGTTGCTGAGCCCTGCGGAGATCACCGCGATGCGACGGGCGCCCATCTCAGTTCGCCCCCTTCGTGGCGGCGGCTCCGAACGACGAGCCTGCCGCGACCGGAACCGCGCCGCCGTCCTGGTAGGGCGAGCCCGCGGTGAGGTTGTCGCCGCGGTTCGCGCCGGGGCGTGCCTCTCGCGCCGGCCCGTCGCCGTACACGGCCTTGACACGGGCTGCGTGGGTCGGGGCATCCGGCACCGTCTCCGGGCGGTTCTGCGCGAGCTCCTTGCGGAGCACCGGCACGACCTCGCCTCCGAGCAGGTCGATCTGCTCGAGCACGGTCTTCAGCGGCAGGCCGGCGTGGTCCATGAGGAACAACTGACGCTGGTAGTCGCCGTAGTGGTCGCGCATCGCGGCGTAGCGGTCGATGACCTGCTGCGGGGATCCGACCGTGAGCGGGGTCATCTCCGTGAAGTCCTCCATCGACGGACCGTGGCCGTAGACGGGAGCGTTGTCGAAGTAGGGACGGAACTCGTTCACCGCGTCCTGAGAGTTCGGGCGGATGAACGCCTGGCCGCCGAGCCCGACGATCGCCTGCTCCGCCGTGCCGTGGCCGTAGTGCGCGAAGCGCTGCCGGTACAGCTCGATCAGGCGCTGGTAGTGCTCCTTCGGCCAGAAGATGTTGTTCGCGAAGAACCCGTCGCCGTAGTAGGCGGCCTGCTCGGCGATCTCGGGCGTGCGGATGGAGCCGTGCCACACGAACGGCGCGATGCCGTCGAGAGGGCGAGGGGTGGAGGTGAAGCCCTGGAGCGAGGTGCGGAACTTGCCCTCCCAGTCCACGACGTCGTTCGTCCACAGCTCGTGCAGGAGCGCGTAGTTCTCGATCGCGAGCGGCAGGCCCTGACGGATGTCCTTGCCGAACCAGGGGTAGACGGGGCCGGTGTTTCCGCGGCCCATCATGAGGTCCATGCGGCCGCCCGACACGTGCTGCAGCATCGCGTAGTCCTCGGCGATCTTCACCGGGTCGTTCGTGGTGATCAGCGTCGTGGAGGTCGAGACGATCAGGCGCTCGGTCTGCGCAGCGAGCGCGGCCAGGAACGTCGTCGGGCTGGACGACCAGAACGGCGGGTTGTGGTGCTCACCGATCGCGAAGACGTCGAGGCCGACCTCTTCCGCGTGCTGCGCGATCGTGAGCGTGTTCTGGATCCGCTCGCGCTCGCTCGGGGTCTCCCCGGTGACCGGGTTGCGGGTGATGTCGCTGACCGACATGAGGCCGAACTGCATGCCCGACCAGGTGCTCGACTCGCTCACTGCTGTCTCCTTCAGATTTCTATTCACTTGAATGTATCTGATGAAACGTGCTTCTCCGAGAAGTATTCCCGGGATCTGCGACATCGGCCAGGGTCCGCAGACGAGGGAACGCCCGCCCTGGCGGGGACGGGCGTTCGGCGACGGAGACCGGGCGCACTCCGCGAGTCAGTCGAACAGCGCCGCGCCGACGTACGAACCCTTCGCGGCTCCGGGCGGGACGGCCCAGATCCCGGATCCGATGTGCTTGATGTACTCGCTCATGAGGTCGGTCGAGAGCCGCTTCTGAAGGGTGACGAACTGTTCCGGCGAGCGCTGGTAAGACAGGAAGAAAAGGCCGGCGTCGAGGCGGCCCAGGTCGTTGTTGCCGTCGACGTAGTTGTAGCCGCGGCGGAGGATCCGGATGCCGTCGTTGACCTTCGGGTGCGCGAGGCGCACATGCGAGTGCTCGTCGATCGCCGAGCCGGAGAACACCGGCTCCGTCATCTCGCCGCCGCCCGAGAGGGGCGCTCCGCTGCCCTTGACCCGGCCGATGGTGCGATCCTGCTCGGCGAGGCGCAGCCGGTCCCAGGTCTCGATGAGCATCGCGATCTTGCGCGCGACGAGATACGACCCGCCGGACATCCACGCGGGCTGGTCCTTCTCCCCCACCCAGACATGTTCTGCGAGGGCTTGAGCGTCGTCGGCCAGGATGTTCGCCGTACCGTCCTTGTAGCCGAAGAGGTTGCGCGGGGTCTGCTGATCGGCGGCGGTGCGCGAGGTGCGTCCGAATCCGAGCTGCGACCAGCGCAGCCTGGCGCGGCCGAACGCGATCCGGCTGAGGTTGCGCACGGCGTGCACCGCGACCTGCGGGTCGTCGGCGCAGGCCTGGATGCAGAGGTCGCCGCCCGTGTAGCCGGCGTCCAGGGCGTCGCCGACGAACGCCGGCAGCTCGGCGAGCACGGGCGGCCGCCGATCAGCGATGCCGAATCGGTCGCCGGCCGCGAGGAAGAGCGACGGGCCGAGCCCGAACGTGATCGTGAGGCCCGCGGCCGTGAGACCCTGCGCCTCGCCGGTGTCGTCCGGCGGCGCCTCCGGAGAGCCGCCGACCGCGCCAGAGGCGCTGACGTCCAGTCCTTTCGTCAGCCGCGAGGCCGCGTAGCTCCAGTCCTGCAGGAGCGAGACGAGGTCGTCGCGACTCGCGCGCGGCATCATGTCGAAGCTCGCGAAGTGCAGGTGCTCCTGCACGCGCGTGGTGATCCCGGCCTGGTGGGCGCCTTCGAAGGCGTACTCGTCCGCAGGAGCGGATCCGCCCAGCACCCCGGTCGCGGCGACGGCGGCGGCACCCCCGGCTCCGACGGCGATGCCCGCGACACCGCTGCCGAGCGCCCAGCCGATCAGGCCCCGCCGACTGATGCCGGCGTGCGGTGCTGCGCCCTCCTGCGGAGCGCCCTCGGAGGAACCGGCGTACGCGTCGGCGGTCGACAACCCTTCCGGCGCCGCGTCGGCGGGCCGGTCAGGTCCTCCCTCGGGTTCAGGGACCGTCATGTCAGCCGAGGATCGTGCTGGTGAGCTTCGAGAGCGGCTCGGCGAGCGCGTTCAGCAGGTCGGTGAGGTCGCGCTTCTGGGTCTCGGTGACGGTCGAGTACGCCGCGAAGCCGTCCTTCAGCGAACCGTGCACCGCGAGCTCGGCCTCCAGGGCGGAGAACCCGCGATCGATCTGCTCCACGAGCTTCTTGCCCTCGGCGCCCTTGCTCTCGGCGAACTCGCGCACGACCGAGAACGCCATCTTGGATCCCTCGACGTTCGCCGCGAAGTCGGAGAGATCCGTACCGGACCACCAGTCCTCCTCGCCCGTGATCTTGCCGTTGGCGACCTCGTCGAGGAGCGAGATGGATCCGTTGGAGATTCCGGCGATGCCCTTGGACTCGAGATCCTTCACGAAGGCGTCGGAGTGGACGTGGTCGTACAGCTCCTGCAGATCGGCGAGGAGCTTGTCGGCGAAGGTGGCGCGCTCGGCGGACGTCGACGGCGCCCAGTCCAGGTTCGCCGGAGTGGTGCCGTCGGAGTTCATCGCACCAGCAGCCGGTGCCCATAGATCCTTCTCGATGCGGTGGAAGCCGGTCCAGTCGATGCCCTCGGCCTTGGCGTCGAGCTCGCGGAAGTCCAGGCGCGGGTCGAGCGTTCCCAGCTGCTCCGCGATCGGCTCGATGCGCTCGTAGTAGGCGCGCACCGTCGAGAACTGGGCCTTGGCGGCCGCGTCGTCACCGCCGCGGTAAGCGTCGGCGAAGGTCTTCGCGGCGGGGAGCAGCTGGTCGACCTGGTCCTTGACGTACGAGGCGTACTGCGTGAGGGCCTTCTGCTTCTGCGCCGCGTCGCCGCCGGTCTCGGCGACCTTCTCGCCACTGACGGCGAACGCGGTCTTGCCGACGCCGGCCCCGAGCATCCCCGGCTTGCACACCGTGAAGTACTTGCCCGGCTGCGCCACGACGGTGAGGGTGCGCGAGGCGCCGGGCGCCACGTTCTCGACCTCGCCAACGATGCGCACGCCGTCCTCGGCGAGCAGGTAGAACTCGGTCACCTCGTCGCCCTTGTTGTTCACGTCGAAGGCGAGCGTGCCGCTGGTCGCGGTGCCGGCGGAGACGCTGCACGCATCGGCCGTGGACGAGACGGTCAGACGTCCGGCTGCGGAGACGTCGGACTTGGCCACGCACCCGGTGAGGGCGAGGCCGAGGGCGGCGACGGCACCGAGGACGGCGATCGGTCGGCGGGCGATGGTCATGAGGCTCCTTCAGGAGTGGGCGAAACGGTCGACGCGGCACGGGTGGCCGCCGACTCGGTCGTGACGGGCGTCGCGGACGACGCGGAGGCGGGAGCGGAGGACGAGGGCGTCGAGCGGGGCGCGGTGCGGCGCAGACCGCGCACGAACGGCGTGCCGACGATCGCGATGTACAGCACCCAGGCGATCACCTGGAGCCAGCTCATCCGGGGCATGAAGCCGACGGTGGCCTGCAGCAGCACGGCGAGCGCGCTGTCGGGGCGGATCACCGCAGTGACGTCGAAGGCCCAGCCGAACGGCAGAGCCGCCCAGCCGACCATCACGGAGCCCGCGGCGTCGAGCGGCGCGGCTGCGGTGAAGGGTCCGGGTACGACGCCGGCCTCCTGCAGGTCGCTGAGCGCGTATGCGAGCACGCCGGCCGCGATGATGACGAGGAAGCCGCCCGTCCAGGTGAAGAAGCGGGAGAGGTCGAGCCTGACGGCCCCTCGGGCGAGCAGCCATCCGGCCAGCACGGCCACCACGAGACCGAGAGCGGCGCCGAGGATCGCGGACGGCGCGTCGCCGAAGGACTGCACCATCGACCAGAGTAGGAGCGTGGTCTCTATGCCCTCGCGTGCCACCGAGACGAAGCCGACCAGCACCAGCGCCCAGACGGTGCCCGACTCGAGCGCGCGGTCGACGCCGCCCTGCAGCGTGGCCTTCGTGGTGCGTCCGGCCTTGCGCATCCAGAAGATCATCCAGGTGACCATGCCGACCGCGATCAGCGAGAGCGTGCCCCCGATGATCTCCTGCCCCTGGAAAGTGAGCGCGTAGGAGCCGAAGGTCAGCACGGCGCCGATCACGAGCGCCAGCAGGACGGCGGCGCCGACGCCGGTCCACAGGCGTGGCAGGACGTCCTTGCGACCGAGCCGCTTGAGATAGGCGACGAGGATGCCGACGACGAGCGCGGCTTCGAGGCCTTCACGGAGGCCGATGAGGAAAGTGGCGAGCACGAGGAACTGTTCCTGGAGAAGTTGTGAGGTAAGGCATCCCTTACCTAGAAAACTCTAGCATCCGCTCTCCCGCCCGCCGGACGCAGGGTCGCCGGGCGGATCCGCGGCGGTAATCCTCGGCAACAAACGGCCGGACCCCGCTGCGCCCGTCTTAGCCTCGCCTCATGGCCGAACTGAACCTCCCGATCCTTGACCTGTCCCAGCTCGACGCGGGCCCCGAGGCCGCCGCGGCGTTCCGCGACGACCTGCGCGCCGCGACCCATGACGTCGGCTTCTTCTACCTCACCGGCACCGGCGTCACGCCGGAGCTCGAACACCGCCTGCACCAGGCGGCGCGGGACTTCTTCGCGCTGCCCGAGGATGACAAGCTCTCGATCGAGAACGTCAAGAGCCCGCACTTCCGCGGCTACACCCGGATCGGCGGCGAGCGCACGCAGGGCGCGGTCGACTGGCGCGAGCAGATCGACATCGGGCCGGAGCGCCAGGCGGTCGACGGCGGTGCCGCTTACAACCGCCTGATCGGTCCGAACCTGTGGCCGGACGCCCAGCCCGAGCTGCGCGAGATCGTGGCGGAGTGGCACGCGCAGCTCTCCGGCGTGGCCCGCAAGCTGCTTCGCGCCTGGGCGCTYGCGCTGGGCGCCGAGGAGACCTACTTCGAGCAGAACTTCGGCGATCCGTCGACGCTGATCAAGATCGTCCGCTATCCGGGCGCCCACGAGCCCGAGCCGCAGCAGGGCGTCGGCGCCCACAAGGACTCCGGCGTGCTGACCCTGCTCTGGGTCGAGCCGGGCAAGGGCGGTCTGCAGGTCGAGCGCGACGGATCCTGGGTCGATGCTCCCCCGGTCGACGACGCCTTCGTCGTCAACATCGGCGAGCTGCTCGAGTACGCGACCGACGGCTACCTCAAGGCGACCAACCACCGAGTGGTGTCCCCGCAGGCGCCGGATGAGCGGATCTCGATCCCGTTCTTCTTCAACCCGGCGCTCGATGCACGTCTGCCCCTGATCGACCTGCCGGCGGATCTGGCGGCGCAGGCACGCGGCGTCACGAAGGACCCCTCGAACCCCATCCACGCCCTCTACGGCGAGAACGCCCTGAAGTCTCGCCTGCGTGCGCACCCCGACGTCGCGGCGATCCACCACGCGGACCTGGTCGGCGCCTCCGTCTGAGCACGAGCCGCTCGCCACCGCACTGGTTCCTGGCGAGCTCACGGGATCCTGCCGAGCTCACGGGATCCTGCCGAGCTCACGGGATCCTGGCGAGCTCACGGGATCCTGGCGAGTGCACGGGAGCCTGGCGACCCCACGGGATCCTGGCGCGATTTCGCCGTGCGTTCGACAGGATCCCGTGCACTCGATGCCGATGAGCCAGCGCAGAGCCCCGGACAAAGGTCGAGGCCCGCCCCACACCGTGGGACGGGCCTCGCAAGAAGTTTTGCGCGATTGAACGCTGGCTGCTTAGCGGCGCAGGCCGAGACGCTCGATCAGCGAGCGGTAACGCTCGATGTCGACGTCCTGGAGGTAGCCGAGCAGACGACGGCGCTGACCGACGAGCAGGAACAGGCCACGACGCGAGTGGTGGTCGTGCTTGTGCTCCTTGAGGTGCTCGGTGAGGTCCTTGATGCGCTGCGTCAGCATTGCAACCTGCACCTCGGGGGATCCGGTGTCACCGGGGTGCGTCGCGTACTCTTCGATGATCGCCTTCTTGACGTCTGCTTCCAGTGCCATAGGTGATCCCCTTCCTCTTTGCTGCGCGGTGCCCGACGCCGAATGCATGGGCTCTCTTTATCCGCGGCCGATCGAACGGCAACCGCACAAGTCTATCAGCACCTCGCAGCCCGGTGCGCCGAGTCGGATCCCTCCGGCTCCGAGCGCCATTACGCTCGACGAGTGAGCCATCTGATCGACCTGAGTCCGTTCCGGCAGAGCCCGGCGTTCGCCCGGATGTGGATCGGATCCACGCTCAGCGGCATCGGCGGGCAGCTCACGGTCGTGACCGTCATGCTGCATGTGTTCTCGCTCACGCAGAGCACGTTCGCCGTCGCCATGATCGCCGTCGCCGGCCTGGTGCCGATGATCCTGGCCGGTCTGTACGGCGGAATGCTGGCAGACGCCTTCGATCGCCGGCGGGTCGCGCTCATCTCCGCCGTCATCACCTTCGCCGCGACCGCGCTGCTCGCGACCCTCACCTGGACGCATGCGGAGACCATCTGGTGGCTCTACGCGCTGAGCATGATCATCGCGGCGGCGAACTCGGTCGGGATGGCCACGCGCACTGCGATCATCCCCCGGCTGCTGTCCCGCGACATGCTCGCCCCTGCTTCGGCGTTGAACGGCGTGGCCTTCGGGATGACGGTCATGGCGGGCCCCGCCCTCGCCGGACTCCTCGTGGCGCTCACCGGCTACGGCTGGACCTACACGATCGACGTCATCCTCATGCTGTCGATGTTCCTCGGGCTGTGGACGCTGCCGAAGCTGCTGCCCGAGGGCGAGATCGTGCGCCCGGGGCTCGCCTCCCTCGTCGACGGCTGGCGCTTCCTGCGACGCGCCGGCAACATCCGGATGCAGTACATCCTGGACATCTGCGCCATGACGTTCGGCCAGCCCCTCGTGCTCTTCCCCGCGCTCGGCACCGTGATCCTGGGCGGCGGCGCGGTCACCACGGGCCTGCTAACGGCGGCCGTCGCCGTCGGGACGTTCCTCTCGAGCCTGTTCTCGGGGCGCATCGTGCACTACCGCTGGCACGGCCGCGGCATCGCCAGGGCCGTGCAGGCGTACGGCACGACGATCGCGCTGTTCGGCATCGTCCTGCTCGTGGGAGCGATGCTTCCCGCCGGAGACGCCACCAGGTCCTCGCCGAATGTCCTGCTGATCGCGCTCGCCTGCATCGCCCTGGCGTTCTCGGGCGCGGCCGACAACGTCAGCTCCATCTACCGCAACACGATGATGCAGGCCGCGGTCCCCGATGCGATGCGCGGTCGCCTGCAGGGCGTGTTCATCATCGTGGTCGCGGGCGGACCGCGTCTCGGCGCCCTGTACGCCGGAGCGCTGGCCTCGCTCACCGCCCTGTGGTTCCCGCCGTTGCTGGGTGGGCTGCTCGTGATCGGCCTCGTCGCGCTGTTCGTGCGACTCAGCCCGCGCTTCCGGGCGTACGACGCCGAGGATCCGCAGCCCTGACCTCCCGTCGAAGGCCGCGGATCCCGGCAGGCGTCAGCGCTGCCCGGCCGGTTGGCGGATCGCGACGTTGATGCGGTTCCACACGTTGATCGCGCTGATCGCCAGGATCAGCCCCGACAACTGGCGCCGGTCGAAGTGCGCCGACGCCTCGTCCCACAGCTCGTCGGGCACCGGGTCGCTCTTGTCCGCGATGCGTGTGAGCGCTTCGGTGAGCGCGAGCGCCGCCCGTTCCCGCGCGGTGAAGAACGGCGCCTCGCGCCACGCTGCCACGCCGAACACCCGCTCGTCGCCCGCGCCGTCGGCACGCATCTCCTTGGAATGCTCGATCGTGCACCAGCTGCAGCCGTTGATCTGGCTGGCCCGCAGGTGAACGAGGTGCAGCAGCTCCGGCGGCAGATCGGTCGAGGCGGCCACGCCGCTCAGCGCGGAGATCGCGTCGAGCCCGCCCTCCAGCAGGAACGCGGGGTGCGGCATCCGCGCCTTGATCGCGACGGCGGCCGTGGTGTCGATGCTCTGGTCGATGGTCATGTCAGACTCTTCCCGTTCTTCTTGTCAGACGCCGTCCGATCCGGACGGTCACTCTGATGACACGCGGGCCGGAGGAGATGTGACATGACGGACCAGGATTCTCTCGCCGCACTCTTCGAGGAACATCGGCCCCGACTGCGCCGGCTCGCGCAGCGCATGCTCGGATCCGCTGCCGAGGCCGACGACATCGTGCAGGACGTGTGGCTTCGAGCCTCCTCGGCCGGAACGGACGAGGTGCAGAACGTCGGCGGCTGGCTGACCACGATCGCCTCCCGCACCTGTCTGAACGTGCTGCGCTCACGCGCCTCTCGGGGCGAGATCCCGCTGGACGACGACGGGACGGGTCCGGTCATCGCGGCGGATGCGCAGGCACCGGATCCCCTGCACGAGGCGCAGCAGGCCGAAGCCCTCGGCGCCGCGCTCGCCGTGGTGCACGAGCGCCTCTCCCCCTCCGAGCGCGTCGCGTTCGTGCTGCACGACTCGTTCGACGTGCCGTTCGAGCAGATCGCGGATCTGCTCGAACGCTCCCCCGACGCCGTGCGGCAACTGGCCAGCCGCGCCCGCCGTCGGGTGCGTTCGGCGGATGTCGCCGGCGTCAGGGCCGCCCGCGAGCGGCGCCCGATCGTGGATGCGTTCTTCGCCGCCGCCCGCGCGGGTGACTTCGATCGGCTCGTGTCGCTCCTGTCTCCCGAGGTCGAGCTGCGGATCGAGCAGGGGCTCTCCGCCACGGCGCTCGTGCGCGGCGGCGGGGCCGTCGCCGGGCGCGCGCTCATGTTCGCGATCCCGGACGCGGTGCTCCAGCCCGTGCTCGTGGACGGCCTCCCGGGCGTCGTCGTCATGGTCGCCGGGCGCGCCGTCTCGGTCATGGCGTTCGATGTCGATGGCGAGCGGATCGCCGCGATCGACGCTTTCGCCGGCCCCGCCGCGGTGGCCGCACTGTCGCTGCCCTGACGATGCCGACCTCGGGTTGCGCGACATCAGGGCAAATGTCCGTGCCCCGGCGCAGACTGGCGGCATGAGCACCGCCACCCGCACCACGACGCTGCCCCTCACCGGGGCCTACGACCTCCGCGAGGTCGCACTCATGGGGTTCGGTCATCGCGACGAATCCGCCTTCGACGGCGTCATGCGGCTGGCTTTCTGCACCGACGCCCTCGATTCCCAGGTCGGCGTCGAGGTACGCCAGCAGGACGGGGCGCTCGCCCTGACCGTGCACGGCGAAGGCGAACTCGACGCGATCGCCGCACAGGTGGCCCGCGTCGTCTCGGCCGACAAGGACGGCGACGCCTGGGCCGCCGTCTGCGCCGCTGATCCGGTTCTCGCCCGCGTGCACGCGGCGGCACCGGGCTTCCGCCCCTCGAACTTCTACAGCCCGTACGAGGCGGCGGTGTGGGCTGTCCTGTCGGCACGCCGCGCACGAAGGCAGGGCATCGCGCTGCGCCGCCGCCTGTCCGAACAGCACGGAACCGTCTTCGCCCTGGCCGGACGGTCAGAGGCCGCGCTGCCGCTGCCCGAGCAGCTGCTCGGACTCGAGGAGTTTCCCGGGCTGCCCGCAGACCGGGTCCCCCGTCTGCACGCGATCGCGCGCGCGGCATTGGACGGGCAGCTCGATGCGCGGCGGCTCGCCGCTATGGCACCGGCCGAGGCGATGCTCGACGTGCAGCGCCTGCCCGGCATCGGCCCGTTCTACAGTGCGCTCATCGTGATCCGGGCCTGCGGGCTCACCGATGTGCTGTCGACGCAGGAGGATCACACGCGCGCCGCCGTGCAGGCTCTGTACGGCCTCGATCATGCCCCGGACGAAGTCGAGCTGGAGCGGATCGCCGAAGCATGGCGCCCCTTCCGCACCTGGGCCGCCGTGTCCTTGCGTGCGGTCGGATCCCGACTCCTCGATCGAGAGGCGCCCTGAGCCCCGCGCTCTTCACGACGAGAGGGCGGGGGCCGCTGCGCGCGACACCCGCCCTCTCGGACGATGCGACGATTACGCCTGCAGCGCGCCCTGCAGGTCGAGCGTGATCGTGACGTCCTTGCCGACGAGCACGCCACCGGTCTCGAGCGCGGCGTTCCAGGTGAGGCCGAAGTCCTCGCGGTTGATGACGGCCTTCGCGGAGGCGCCGGCCTTGTAGTTGCCGTAGGGGTCGGAGCCGAAGCCGCCGAAGTCCAGCTCGAACGTGACCGGCTTGGTCACGCCGTGGATCGTGAGATCGCCGTCGACGAACAGGTCGCCGCCCTCGACACGGGCGCCGGTCGACGCGAAGTCCATGGTCGGGTACTTCTCGACGTCGAAGAAGTCGGCCGACATCAGGTGGCCGTTGCGGCCGGCGTCGCCGGTGTCGAGCGAGGTGACGTCGACGCTCGCCTCGACGCGCGCCTCGAGCGGGTTCTCCGGGGCGACCAGGGTCGCGCTCTTGACGCCGAAGGTGCCGCGCACCTTCGAGATCATCATGTGGCGGACGCTGAACGTGACCTCGCTGTGGGCGGGGTCCAGGGTCCAGGTGCCGCTGCGGTAGCCGGGGATGTCGATGCTCATGGGTGCTCCTCGTCGAAAGGTCTGCGGCCGCCGCTGGTGCGGCGACATCAGGATCCAACTTACATTCACATGAATGCATTCCCGATTCGCGGAACTTTTTCGAGATTCCCCACCGGAACCACGAAGGCCCCGTCCGGAGACGGGGCCTTCGTGGTTCGCGATCGTCAGCCGACGGCGACGAGGTCGATGATGAAGATGAGGGTCTTACCTCCGAGGAAGTGACCGGATCCGGCGGGTCCGTAAGCGAGGTGCGGCGGGATGGTCAGCTCGCGGCGTCCGCCGACCTTCATGCCGGGGATGCCCTCCTGCCAGCCCTGGATCAGGCCGCGCAGCGGGAACTGGATGGTCTCTCCGCGACCCCAGGAGGAGTCGAACTCCTCGCCGGAGTCGTGCTCGACACCGGCGTAGTGCACGGTCACGGTGTCGCCGGGCTTCGCCTCGTCACCGGTTCCGTCGATGAGGTCGCGGATCACGAGCTCCGTGGGGGCGGGTCCGGTGGGGGCGTCGAACTCGGGCTTGGTGCGCTCAGTCATGCCTCCATCCAACCCGACCCGGTCCGGCCCGGTCAACGCGAGGCACTGCGCCGACGGCGAACAATGCCCCAGGTCTCCGGCGCACGACGATCGGGAGACAGGAAGGCAGCCCGCCCGAACCTTGACATCGTGGGGCGGCGGGTGCACCCTGAAGTCAGATCAACTCAGCGCCCGGAGGACTTGCAGGCATCGCCGCAGCACCGGGCGCTGAGTCTGTCTCAGACCGAGAGCAGCTCGTCGCGGGCCACGTGAGTGCGCTGCAGCAGGACCTGCTCGTCCTGCGTCGCCAGCGGATCCCGTCCGGTGATGATGCGCTGGCGCACGGACGCGAGCGTGGTCGCATCCTTGATGAACCGGCGCATGATCGGACGCCGATCGCCGCGCAGCCCCGACGCCCACCGCAGGCCGACACGGCGACCTGCCGGAGTGGCGAGCATCGACACCTCCTGAGGCGTGAACCAGCCCGCCGTGGCGTAGTCGCTGAGCCGGGCATAGGTGAGCCGGGCCTCCTCCTTGCGCAACAGGATGATCACCACGATGAACCCGACGAACAGCGGCACCTGCAGCACGATGTACAGCACGAAGAAGTTGCCGATCATCGAGGATCCGTTCCACAGCGCGTGCAGCGCCATCGCGCCGAGGAGCCCCACGGCGCCGAAGCCCAGCGCGCGAGCCGCCGAGGCGCCGCGACGCGCCGCGAGTCCGATCGCGAACCCGGTCACGGAGGTGAACATCGCGTGGGCGAACGGCGACATGAGCCCGCGCAGCACGAAGGTGACAGTCAGGTCCGGCGCTCCGCCCTCGATGAGGCTGACCGCGAAGTACTGGATGTTCTCGGTGAAGGCGAAGCCGGCTCCGACCAGCGCACCATAGACGACGCCGTCGATCGGGCCGTCGAAGCTGCGGCGCGCCATCACGAAGATCAGGAAGACGCCGAGTCCCTTCGCGGTCTCCTCGACCAGGGGCGCCTGCAGCACGGCGGTCAGATCGTCACCGCGCTGCCCGAGCAGCAGCGTCAGCAGGAGGTCGACCACGAGCGCGAGCCCGACGGATGCGATCGCGCCCCACGCGATCGCGAACGCGACCAGCGACTTCGGCTCGGGCTCCCAGCGGTCGATGAAGAAGACCCCGAAGAACACGATCGTCAGGGGCACCAGCGCGAGCACCATGCCGATCATCGACGCGGCCGGACCGAGCGCCCACACGAAGTACGCGATCAGGCCGAGCAGGACGAATCCGAGCGCGCCGAACGCCCACACGGAGGCATGCCGCCCCTTCGCGGACGGAACGGGCAGCACGGGCACCGCCTGCACGGGGGCGGGCGGTGTGTACGCATCGTAGGCGACGGCGCCGTGGTGCTCAGGGCGCTGCGCGAGCACCGAGCCGTACACCGGCGCGATCGGCGTCGAAGCGGTCTGCGGATAGCTCTGCGGCTGTACATACTGCGGCTGCTGCCCGTACTGGGGCGGCGTGTAGAGAGGCTGCGCGGCCGGCGCGGAGTACGACGGCTGCGGCTGACGCGGCGCGGCCGGCGCCTGGTCCGCTGCAGGCAGAGGCTGCGCGGCCGCGGGTGGCTGATACGGCGACGGCGCGGGGGGCGACGGGCGCAAGGCCGGGCGCTGCTCGGCGGGATCGCCGTGTCCTCCAAAGGTCATGCCCAAAGCCTAGAGGCTCCCCGCGCCGGGGCAGCAGGTGCGCCCGGTAGCGTGGAGGGTATGCGGTTCGCTCATCTGCGCCGTCCCGAATCCGACACTCCCGCGCTCGCCGTCATCGACGGCACCGGCGCGACGCTCGTCGCCGATCTCGTGGATCCGGCCCCTGCCACCCTCCAGCAGCTCATCGAAGGCGGCGACGTCCTTCTCGACGCCGTCCGCGACGCGCACGCCCGCGGCGAGGCTCCCGTGCACGCGCTCGACGGCTTCGCGTACAGCGCCGCGGTGCTCGCTCCGCCGGTCGTACTGGCGGTGGGTCTCAACTACGCCGCGCACTCGAGCGAACTCGGGCTGAAGACCGACACCGCGCCCACGGTCTTCACGCTGTGGCCGAACTCCCTGGCCGGTCACGAGCAGACCACGTCGTGGCCGCGTGCGCTGTCGGAGTCCGTGGACTACGAGGCAGAGCTCGGTGTCGTGATCGGCGCCGCCGCGAAGGACGTGACCGCCGAGGACGCCCTCGATCATGTCTGGGGCTACACGGTGGTCAACGACATCACCGCGCGGGACATCCAGTTCGCCGAGGCGCAGTGGTCGCGCTGCAAGTCGTTCGACGGCTTCTCCCCCACCGGCCCCGTGGTCGTGACGGCGGACGAGATCGCGGATCCGCAGGACCTGCACATCTGGACCGTCGTCGACGGCCACATGGTGCAGGACGCCTCCACCGGGCAGATGGTGCGGCCCGTGTCGGCCCTCATCTCCCACTTGTCGCGCTCCCTCACGCTGCGCCCCGGGACGCTGATCTCCACGGGCAGCCCCGGCGGCGCCGGCTACTCCCGCGATCCGCAGATCTTCCTGCGCGACCGCTCCACGGTGACGGTCGGCATCGACGGGATCGGCGAGCTCACGACGCACTGCCGGATCCTGGACTGACGACCCGCGCCGCTCGGTGGCCTCGGCCGCTCAGCAGCCGCAGCTGCCCCCGACGCGGAGCTCCGTCGCCAGTCGCACGGTGCGCGGCGGCGCGCTCCCGTCGCCGGGATCGGTCAGCAGCAGGTGGGCGGCGATGCGTCCCATCAGCTCCATCGGCTGGCGCACCGTGGTGAGGGCCGGCGAGGACATCCGGCCGGCCAGGATGCCGTCGAAGCCGGTCACCAGGACGTCCTCGGGAACCCGCAGCCCCTCGCCGCGGAGGACATCCATCACGCGCAGCGCCGTCTGATCGCTGCCGCACACGAGCGCGTCGGGCAGGGCGCCCGCCGCGGCGCGCCGGCGCAGCACCGGATAGGCGGGCGTCATCGCCAGATCGGTGTCGTCGAGCGTCTCTCCGCGCGCGCCGGGGATCTCCTCAACCGCGGAGAAGAACCCCTCGCGCCGCTCATCGAGGTCGTCCTCTCCGATCGCTCCCACCCAGCCGAACGACCGCGTGCCATGCGTCTCGTGCAGGTGCCGAACGATCATCCGCGTGCCCCCGGCGTTGTCCACGATGACCCGATGCCCGATTCCCGCGCGCTTGCTCATCTGAACGACGGGGACGCGCGCGGCCACGGCCTCGATCGCCGCGGTCGTGGAACGGCCGGGCAGGATGGCGAGGCCATCGACCCTGCCGGCCGTGTCGGCGAGGTCGGAGACGCCCACGCCGCCGCTGCTGAGCAGGACCGCTGTTCCGTTGCGTTTGCACTCGAGCACGAAGCCGCGCTGGACCTCGTCGACGTAGAGCGGGAACGTCCGCGGATCGCTCTCGCGCTCATCCGCCGCGGCATCCCAGGCGACGGTATCGGCATCCAGGTCGAGCTCGTCCAGGTCGATCCGCGCTCCTCCGCGGGCCGAGGGCGACGCCTCGGGCTCCTCGTCGAGCAGCATGTCGAAGAGGTGCAGGCCGAGCACCCCGGTGCGTCCGCGCGCGAGGCTCCGGGCGGATCCGCTCGGCACGTACCCGATCTCCCGCGCCGCCTCGAGCACGACCCGGCGGGTGTCCTCGCGCACGCGATCGGGGCGACGGAACGCGAACGAGACCGTGGCGATCGACACGCCGGCGCGCTGCGCCACGTCGTAGACGGTGGGTCGGCTCGACGCCATGAGCACCTCGCTTTCGGAGCGATTCTACTGAGCGCGCGGTCCGTCGATCGTCAGGCCGGCGCCACGGCGGAACACCGGATCCTCCGTTCCGTCCGGCACATCCGCGAAAGCGGCCCGCACAGCGTCCATGGATCGCGGGATGTCGACCGGGAGCACCCCGCGCGGCGGGATCCGTCCGGACAGCGCCGCGAGCACGGCGGCGTCGGAGCTGCCGAACTCCACGGCGATCGCGGCGGCGAACGGGACGAACGGCGTGAGGATGGCAGGACGGTCGAGGTTCACCACGATCACGAGCGGGCAGTGCGCGGCGATCCGGCGCAGCCGTGCGACGAGTCCCGGAGGGAACTCGAGCGAACCCTGGTGGAACCAGGCCTCGAGGAAGAGGTCGTCCCGGGGCTCGAACGGGGCGCCGATCCGCACGAGCGCGACCTCCGCGTCCTCGGGGGCCGCGACACGGTCCGCGTATTCGGCGAGCGCCTCGGTCGCGACGCCCTCCGCATAGATCCGCGGACGCGCACCGCGGAACAGCGGCAGAGTGCTGTCCTGGTTCTGCAGCACCGTGACGGAGGCGGCCTGAGCGCGCTCCCCCTCAGCGCGGAACTCGGCCGCTCCGACGATCCGCTCCGCCTCGTCCTCGTCCACGTACGGGTCGTCGAAGAGACCCAGGCGGAATTTCACCCGCAGGATCCGCCGCGCCGAGCGGTCGATCCGCTCCTCGGCGACCGCCCCCTCTGCGACGAGCTCCAGGAGCAGCTCGACGCACTCCTCCCCGCCGAACTGGTCGACGCCCGCGTCGAGCAGCCGGAGCATCCGCTCCCGCGGCGTCAGATCTTCCACGCCCCATGCCCGCGCCGGCAGCACCTGATCCCCGACGTGATTGTCGTTGATCAGCTCCCAGTCACTGAGGACCACCCCGTCGTAGCCCAGCTCCTCCCGCAGCAGCTCGGTGACGATCTGCCGGCTGTAACTGAATCCGACCTCTTCGATCGGCTCCCCGTGACGCACCAGTCCCACCGGCATCCCGTAGTACGGCATGATGCCCGCGGTGTCGCGGCGGATCGCCTCGACGAACGGCCGCAGGTGCTCCTCGAAACGTCCGCCGGGATAGACCTGCTCACGACCGTAGGGGAAGTGCGCGTCCTCGCCGTCGAGCTGCGGTCCGCCGCCCGGGAAGTGCTTGGTGATGCAGGCGACGCTCTCGGGGCCGAGCTCCGCGCCCTGGAATCCCTCGAGGTACGCGCCCGTCATCTCGGTCACGCGGTCGGCGTCGTAGCCGAGCGTCTGCGCCTGGCGTCCCCAGCGCGCCTCGGTCGGCAGATCCACCTGAGGATGCAGGGCCATGCGGATGCCCACCGCCCGGTACTCGCGGCCCGCGATGCGGGCGAACCGGCGCACCTGTTCGACATCGTCGAGGGCGGCGAGCCCCAGCGGCTCCGGCCACTGGGAGAACGGACCGGCCGCGAAGGCGACTCCCGAGTTCTCCGCGAAGGCATGGCGCGGATCCGTGCTGATCGTCACGGGGATGCCGTGCGGCGAGCCGGCGGCGAGCTCCTGGAGCCGGTTGTTCCAGCCGGCGCCCTCCCGCGCGGTCCGCATTCCGTGCACGTTGAAGTGTGTGAGGTGCTTCTCCAGGACGACCTGAGAGGTCGGCGACTTCGAGATGGCACCCGGCTCCTCACGCAGCTCTCCTCCCTCGCCGATCTCGATGACGGTGTGGAACAGCAGCCCCGCCTTCTCCTCGATCGACAGGCGGGCGAGCAGGTCCTCGACGCGTTCCTCCGTGCCGAGCCGTGGATCCTCGTACGGGTCCATGATCCCGTTGCCGTTGAGGTCGCGGAACCGCACGCCCTCCTCCGTGGTCCGGTCTTCGGCTCTCATCCTTATGTCTCTCCTCGTCGAAGGGGTCATTTCAGGCCTGTGGTGGCGACGCCCCGGATGAACCACCGCTGCAGGAACACGAACAGCAGCAGGATCGGAGCGATCACGAGCACGGAACCAGCGAGCAGCAGCCCGTAGTCGGTCGCGTTCTGCCCTGTGGAGTAGAGCGACAGGGCGACCGGCAGCGTGTACATGTCCTCGGTTTGCGCCGCGACGAGCGGCCACAGGAAGTTGTTCCAGGACCCGAGGAAGGTGAGGATCCCGAGCGTGGCGAGGGGCGGCCCGCACAGCGGCATCACGACACCGCGGAAGATCCGCCACTCCCCCGCACCGTCCAGACGGGCGGCCTCGAGCAGCGCGTCGGGGATGCCCGTCATGAACTGCCGCATCAGGAACACACCGAGGGGCGCCGTGACGAACGGCAGGATCAGAGCCGGATAGCTGTTCACGAGTCCGAGCTTGGAGACCATCACGAACAGAGGCACGAAGGTCACCACCCCCGGCACCATGAGCGTGATCATGACCGCGCCGAACAGCACGCGCTTGCCCGGGAACTCCATCTTGGCGAGCGCGTAGCCGACCATCGAGCAGAACACGAGATTGCCGAGCACGGTGACGAGCGCGACGATCAGGCTGTTCCCGAAGAAGTGCCAGAAGTCGAGCGGGCCGAACCACTGGGCGTAGTTCGCCGCGGTCGGGGACTCCGGCCACCAGGTCGGCGGCCTGCGCAGGATCTCCCCCTGCGTCTTGACGGATCCGAGGAGCATCCACACGAAGGGGACGAGCCAGATCACCAGGCCGATCGTGAGGACGGCGTAAGAGATCGCCCTCCCGCTGAGTCGTCGAGTGCGGGGGCGGGTGCGGGGTGCGGGACGTGTCAGGGTCATGGCGTCAGTCCTTCGATCGCAGCAGCCGGAACTGCAGCAGGCTCACGAGCGCGATCACGAGGAACAGCACATAGCTGGCCGCGGACGCGAGCCCGTACTCGCCGAAACCGAACTGCTGGTACGTGTAGAAGGCGACGGACAGGGTCGAGTCGAGCGGCCCGCCCTTGGTCATCACGAACGCCTCCTCGAAGAACTGCAGATAGCCGACCGAGATGAGCACGGCGCCGAGGAGGAGCGTGGGCCGCAGCAGCGGCAGGGTGACGGAGACGAGCCGCCGCCACGGAGAGGCGCCGTCCATGATCGCGGCTTCGGTGACGTCCTCCGGAACCGCCTGCAGCCCCGCCAGGAAGATCACCATGAGCGTCCCCACGTTGCGCCACACCGCCATCAGGATCAGCGAAGGGAGCGCGAAGGCGGGATCGTTCAGCCAGTTGGGCCCGTGGATGCCGATCGTGGCGAGCGCGGTGTTGAGCAGCCCGTCCGGCTGCAGGATGTAGCGCCAGACCACGGCGACGGCGACGATGCTCGTGACGACGGGCGCATAGAACCCGACCCGGAAGAACGACACCAGCCGCCCCTTGCCGCTGTTCAGCGCGAGGGCGAGGGCCAGCGCGACGATCATCGTCACGGGGATCCCGACCACGACGAAGATGCCCGTGACGCCGAGCGAGGTGAGGAACCGGGGATCGCTGAAGAGCGTGACGTACTGCTGAAGGCCGACCGCGTCGACGGCGAACGGAGAGGTGATGTCGCGCGCAGTGAAGTCGGTGAACGACATCGCGAACGAGCCCACGATCGGCACGACCATGAACACGGCGAAGACGAGCACGAACGGCAGCGCGAATCCCCATGCGATGAGCGCGCGCCGGCGCCGGGCGGCGGCGAACGTGTCGGCGCCGCGCGGGCCGTTCCCGCCGCCGGAGCCCGTGCGGGTCCCGGCGGCGGGCAGGAGGGTGGCCGTCATCTCACTTCAGCCCGATCGTCTCGGCGTCGGACTGCAGCGTCTTCAGGGCGTCCACGACCGATGTTCCGCCGCGACGGACCGATTCGAGCGCTTGGTCTCCCTTCGCGGCCACCTTCACCCAGGAGGTCGAGACGGGCGGGGCCTTGGCGGTCTCCAGCTGAGTGCCGAAGGTCGTGAGGCTCGTGTCCGCGGAGACGGCCTTCTCATCCCAGGCGGCCTTGGCCGCGGGCAGGTCACCTGTCGCGGTGTAGAACTCGGCCTGCACCTCGGGCTGGGAGAGCCAGCGCGCGAGCTTCCACGCCGAGGACGCGTTCTTGCTGCCGTTGAACACCACGAGGTTCGCGCCGCCGCTGAACGAGATCGAGCCCTTGTCCGCGGGCAGGACCGCCGTCGCGTACTTGCTCGCGAAGTCGGCGCCGCCGACCGAGGCCAGCTGGCCGCGCAGGAAGGGCCCCTCCACGACCATGGGCGTGGTTCCGGCGACGAACTCGGACTCGACCGCACCCGCCGAGGTGTCGACGTTCGGATCGGAGAGCTTCTTGTCGAAGAAGCTCTTGTAGTACTCGATGCCCTTCGTCATCTCGGGAGTGTCGAGCGTCCACTTCTTGCCGTCGGAGACCTCCGCCCCGGCCGACCACGGCATCCAGAGCGCACCCTGGAAGGAATCGTTGCCCGCAGGCATGCGGATGCCCCACTTGGCCCCGCCCTTGGACTGCATGTCCGCCGCCATCTGCTGCAGATCGTCCCAGGACTTCGGCGGCGCAGTCCACCCGGCCTTGGCGGCGATGTCGGTGCGGTAGTAGAGCACACGGGTGTCGACGTACCAGGGCACCCCCGCGGCGCGGCCGCCGACCTCGGTCGAGCTCACCGCCCCGTCGAAGAAGCCGGAGGTGTCGATCCCGGAGGGCACGGTCCCGAAGGCATCGCCGAAGTCGGCCATCCAGGTGGTGCCCATCATCGCGATGTCCGGGGTGTTGCCGCCCGCGATCGCGGTCTGGATCTTGTTGTGCGCGGCGTCCCACGGGATCGCGGTCACCTTGACGGTGACCCCGGGGTTGGCCTTCTCGAAGGCCTTGACGAAGTCCGGCAGGGCCTCCCCCWCCGCCCCCATCGCCCACATCGTGATCGTTCCGGTGGCCGGTGCGTCGTCGAGCTGCACCGCGGACGCCGCGGGCGCCGAGGATCCCCCGTCCGCGCGGCCGCACCCCGTGAGTGCGAGGCCGATCGCGGCGAGAGCGGCGATTCCGGCCAGAGCTGTCCTGCTTTTCACGTCTTCCTCCTTGAAGCGTCCTGTCGCCAGGATCTAAGCGCATAGATTCTTGCTCTTCGTAGATCTAAGCGCATAGATTCCGCGGACGCAAGACCCTGTCCCCGGAACGGCGAACGGCCCGCCGCTCCGGAGAGCGACGGGCCGTCGTACGTGCGGCGGAGATCAGGCGCCGGCGTCGAGATCCTTGGACCGGATCACGGGGATCGCCGCGGTGATCGTCTCCAGACCCGACAGGCGCGCGGGCGACAGCTGCTTGGCGACCTCCTCGCGCGACATCAGTCCGGCCTCGACCACGAGGTCGGCGACGTTGCGGTTGGTCAGCAGCGCGGTCTTGGCGAGCGCGGCCGAGGCGGCGTAGCCGATGAACGGGGTGAGCGCCGTGATGACGCCGACCGACGATCCGACCATCGCGCCCAGGCGGTCACGGTTGGCCGTGATGCCGTCGATGCAGTTCACGCGCAGGGTCCACATCGCCTGGCGCATCCAGGTGATGGACTGGAAGATCGAGTGCGCGATCACGGGCTCGAAGGCGTTCAGCTGCAGCTGACCCGCCTCGGCGGCCATCGTCACCGTCATGTCGGATCCGGCGAYGGCGAACGCCACCTGGTTCACGACCTCGGGAATGACCGGATTGACCTTGCCCGGCATGATGCTGGAACCGGCCTGCATCGCGGGCAGGTTGATCTCGCCGAAACCGGCCTGCGGTCCCGAGGAGAGCAGACGCAGGTCGTTGCAGATCTTGGAGAGCTTCATCGCGTTGCGCTTGAGCGACGAGGAGAACGACATGAAGGATCCGGTGTCGCTGGTGGCCTCGACGAGGTCGCTCGCCGTGGCGAGGTCCAGGCCGGAGATCTCCCGCAGGTGCTTCAGCACGGACGGGGCGTAGGCCGGGTGCGTCGTGATTCCCGTGCCGATCGCGGTCGCGCCCATGTTGATCTCGTACATCAGCCAGGCGTTCTCGGTGAGGCGCGTGTGGTCGTAGCCGAGGGTGGAGGCGAAGCCGTGGAACTCCTGGCCGAGGGTCATCGGCACCGCGTCCTGCAGCTGCGTGCGGCCGACCTTGAGCACGTCGTGGAACTCGCGCGCCTTGTTGAGGAACGACACGCGGAGCAGGTCCAGCTCGTCGAGCAGCGAGCGCAGGTTGAGCGACAGACCRATCTTGATCGCCGTCGGGTAGACGTCGTTCGTGGACTGGCTGCGGTTGGTGTGGTCGATCGGAGAGAGGAAGGCGTAGTCGCCCTTCTCGCGGCCGGCCATCTCGAGCGCGATGTTGGTGATGACCTCGTTCGCGTTCATGTTGGTCGAGGTGCCGGCCCCGCCCTGGATGACGCCGACGATGAACTGGTCGTGGAACTCGCCGTTGATGACCTTCTGCGAGGCGGCATCGATGAGGTCGGCCTTCTCGGCGTCGAGGGCGCCGATCTCCTTGTTCGCGCGTGCGCTGGCCTGCTTGACCATCGCGAGCGCCTCGATCAGCTCCGGGTAGACGGAGATCGGGCGCTTCGTGATCGGGAAGTTCTCGGCGGCGCGGAGCGTATGGATCCCCCAATACGCGTCAGCAGGGATCTCCTTGCTTCCCAGGGAGTCGGTTTCGGTACGGGTGGCAGGCGCAACGGCGGCCATGGACACATCCTCGTGAGTGATGGCGAACAGGGAAGGGGGATGCCTCCATCCTACCCGTCCCGGCTCACCGGCCCGGCTTGCGCGAGAACGCCTCCAGCCGCTGCTCCGGCGTGAGTCGGGCCATCCGCGCCACCCATTCCGGGCTGAACGTGTCGACCGGCGTCGCCTCGACCACGGGGACCACGGTGTGCGTGATGGTCTCCGGGCGCACGTGCACGAGCTGGAACGACTGCGCCGCGTCCATGCCGTTCACCTGATCCGCGGGACTCGCGACGTCCATCGTGTAGCAGGTGGCGCTCGCGACGCTCACCGGGATGCCGGCGAACGTGGCGTGCAGCGAATAGTGCAGATGCCCCGCGAGGATCCCCCGGACGTCGGATCCGCGCAGCACCTCGGCGAGCTCATCCTGGTGGCGCAGCTCGAGGATGTCGAAGAACGGGATGTGGCTGGGCACCGGCGGGTGGTGCATCGCGAGCAGAGTGCCATGCGACGCGGGCGTGCGCAGTTGATCGGACAGCCAGGCGCGCTGCTCCGCGTCGATGTCGCCGTGGTGCCAGCCGGGGACGGTGGAATCCAGCGCGATCACACGCAGGCCGTTCAGATCCCAGACGCCCGTGATCGGCTCCTCGGCGGGCGGGACATCGAGGAGGTGCTCCCGCATCGCGGGGCGCTCGTCGTGGTTGCCGGCGACCCAGATCACGGGTGCGCCGAGACGCTCGGACACCGGCTCCACCACGGAGCGCAGGCGCCGGTACGCGTCCGGCTCGCCGAGGTCGGCGAGGTCGCCCGTGACGATGATCGCGTCCGGCCGGTCCGTCGCGCTCTCGATCGCGGCGAGCGTGCGCGCCAGGGTGGTGTCCACGTCGAAGCGTCCGCCCAGAGCGGCTCCCCCGGCCAGCAGATGCGGGTCGCTCACATGGACCAGGGTGTGCGTGGGCGGGGCGTAACGGCCGAACTGCACAGTCATGATCCTCAGGCTAGCGCCGAGACGGCGGCCATCCCGGACGGCGGCTCGCGATGCGGGGGCCCGCTACTTCACGACGATCAGCAGGATGCCGCCGAGCACCGCGGCCGCGCAGACGGCGAAGCACGCATAGGCCCCGACCTGCGCGAGCATCTTCTGCGCGTCGGTGAGCGGGCTCTTGCGGGCGGCCTTCGCGGCGGCTTTCGCCGCGCGCTTCGCCTCCTTCTCGCTGATCACGGTGATCGCGTCGGTGAACTCAGCGGGCGTGACCACCGGAACCCTGCCCGCGCGCACGAGCATCCGCAGGCCGAGCGCGTAGAAGCCCACGACGACGAGGGTGCCGACCAGCGCGGCGCCGAGCACCTGGAAGAACGCGTCCCAGTGGATGACCACGGTCATCGCTCTGCCCCCTTCTCCTTGGCCTTCGCGCGTTCGCGGGCGCGCTGCGCCCTGGCCTGCCGCGGGGTGAGCGGCGGCTCCTCCGGCACCTCGATGGCGCGGCCGGAGTCGGCGACCTCGCTGAACGCGTTGTTGGCCGTGACGGCGTTGCGGCGCGAGCGCAGGAACAGGGCGATGATCACGGCGAGCGCGAGGATCGTGTCGACCAGCACGCCCCAGCCGCCGCCGACGACCACGATGAACGCCGCGACCGCCCCGACGAGTCCGGCCGCCGGAAGCGTGAGCACCCAGCCGATGGCGATGCGGCCGGCGGTGCGCCAGCGCACGGCCGAACCGCGCCGGCCGAGCCCTGATCCGATCACGGATCCGGAGGCGACCTGCGTGGTGGACAGCGCGAAGCCGAGCGCGCTGGAGGCGAGGATCGTCGCCGCGGTGGAGGTCTCCGCTGCGAAGCCCTGTGCGGGCTTAACGTCGGTGAGGCCCTTGCCGAGCGTGCGGATGATGCGCCAACCTCCCAGGTAGGTGCCCAGCGCGATCGTGAACGCGCACGCGACGATCACGTAGATGTGCGGCTGGTGGTCGCCCTTCGCCTGCCACCCGACCGAGATCAGTGCCAGCGTGATCACGCCCATGGTCTTCTGCGCGTCGTTCGTGCCGTGCGCGAGCGCGACGAGCGACGAGGTGAAGATCTGACCCCAGCGGAAGCCGCTTCTGCCGTCGGGCTTGCCGTCGTAGCGCCGCGTGGTCAGATACGCGAGCTTGGTGGCGAGGTAGGCGATCAGCCCGGCCGTGACGGGCGCGATGAGCGCCGGGAGCACGACCTTGGACAGCACGACGCCGAAATTGATGCCACTGAGCCCGACACCGACCAGCGTGGCGCCGATGAGCCCGCCGAACAGTGCATGCGACGAACTGGACGGCAATCCGAGCAGCCAGGTCAGCATGTTCCAGGTGATCGCGCCGATGAGGCCGGCGAAGATGAGCGACGGCATGAGGTGCGCGGTGCTCGAATCCTCCTGGATGATGCCGCCGGACACGGTCGCGGCGACCTCGGTGGACAGGAACGCCCCGACGAGGTTCAGTCCTGCGGCGAGCATGACCGCGGTTCGCGGTTTGAGCGCGCCGGTCGCGATCGGGGTCGCCATGGCGTTCGCCGTGTCATGGAACCCGTTGGTGAAGTCGAAGAAGAGTGCCAGCAGGATCACCAGCACGACGATGAGGGCTGCGGTTTCCACCGTTCGCTTTCGTGAAGTGGAGGGAAGTGACGAACGAAGAGTTCACCGGGGATTCAGCATCCGTTAACGGGCCGGTTGCATCCTCCCACCCCGACCCAGGACGGTCAACTCGGCRCCCCCGCCGTCGGCACCCGCCCCCGCCCTCGCGGCCTCGGCTAGCGTTGATGCGTGACCTCCGTCTCCGAGACCGCTCCCGTCCCTTCCCCCGTTCCGCCGCGCGCGGCCCGCCGTTCGCTGATCCGCACCCACCACGGCGACGTGTTCGATGACCCGTACGACTGGCTGCGCGAGAAGGAGGATCCCGAGGTGATCGCGCACCTCGAAGCCGAGAACGCGTACACCGATGCGCGTCTCGCGCACCTCGAGCCGCTCCGCGAGACCCTGTTCCAGGAGATCAAGGGACGCGTGCAGGAGTCGGATCTGTCGGTGCCCACACGCCGGGGAGGCTGGTGGTACTACGGACGCACCGTCGAGGGCAGCCAGTACGGCCTGCAGTGCCGTGCGGCGGTCTCCTCCGCCGACGACTGGACACCGCCCGTCCTGGATCCCGCCGTCCCCGTGCCCGGCGAGCAGATCCTGCTCGACGGCAACATCGAGGCCGAGGGGCACGAGTTCTTCGCCATGGGCGCGTTCGACGTCTCGGATGACGCCACCCGCCTGCTCTGGTCGACCGATTTCGAGGGCGACGAACGGTACACCGTGCACGTCCGCGACCTGCTGACGAACGAGACGCTGCCCGACGAGATCCCCGGCACGTCCGGCGCATTCTTCACGCCGGACGGCACCGCGGTGATCTACACGACCGTCGACGAGTCGTGGCGCCCCGACACGCTCTGGCTGCACCGGATCGGCACGCCGGTGTCCGACGACGTGCAGCTCTTCCACGAGCCGGACGAGCGGTTCTGGCTCGGCGCGGGGATCACCCGGAGCCGCCGCTATCTGGTGATCGGCGTCGGATCCAGCATCACGAGCGAGGAGCACCTCGTCGACCTCGACGACCTCACCGCGCCTCCGCGCGTGGTGTGGCCCCGACGGGAGGGCGTCGAGTACTCGGTCGAGCACGCCGTGGTCGACGGCCGGGACGAGCTGCTCATCCTGCACAACGACGACGCGCTGGACTTCGAGCTCGTTGCGGTCTCCGCTTCCGAGCCCCAGGGCGAACGCCGCACGGTCCTTCCGCACACGCCGGGACGGCGCCTGCTGGACGTGGACGCGTTCCGCGACACCACGGTCGTCGCGTACCGCTTCGAGGGGCTCGAGCGCATCGCGCTGATGGATCCGGCCACGGGCGCGCTGGACGAGCTCGGCTTCGATGAGCCGCTGTACTCGGCGGGCTTCGGCGGCAACCCCGAGTGGTCCGCGCCGTTCCTGCGTCTGGGCTACGGCTCGTTCGTGACGCCCTCGACGGTCTACGATCTGGAGCTCGCGACCCGCACGCTGCACCTGCGCAAGCGCCAGCCGGTGCTCGGCGGCTACGACCCGGCCGACTACGGGCAGCGCCGCGACTGGGCGGTCGCCGCGGACGGCGCCCGGATCCCGGTCTCGCTGGTGTGGAAGCGCTCGTTCGGCGAGCCTGGAGCGGAGCCCCGCGCCGTGCATCTGTACGGCTACGGATCCTACGAGCACTCGATCGACCCCGGCTTCTCGGTCATGCGCCTGTCGGCGCTGGACCGCGGAGTGGTGTTCGCGGTCGCGCACGTGCGCGGCGGCGGCGAGATGGGCCGGCAATGGTACGAGGACGGCAAGCTCGGGCAGAAGGCGAACTCGTTCACCGACTTCGTCGCGTGCGCGCGCCACCTCGTCGAGGCCGGCGTCACCAGCCCTGACCGGATGGTCGCGGAGGGCGGCAGCGCGGGCGGCCTTCTGATGGGCGCCGTCGCGAACCTCGCTCCCGAGCTGTTCCGCGGCATCCTCGCCTCGGTGCCTTTCGTGGACGCACTGACGACGATCCTGGATCCGTCCCTCCCCCTCACCGTGATCGAGTGGGACGAGTGGGGCGACCCGCTGCACGACGCGGACGTGTACGCGTACATGAAGTCGTACACGCCGTACGAGAACGTGCGCGACGGCGTCGCCTACCCGTCGATCCTCGCCGTCACCTCGCTGAACGACACGCGCGTGCTGTACGTGGAGCCCGCCAAATGGGTCTCCCGGCTCCGCGACGCCGGCGCGGACGACGTCCTGCTCAAGTGCGAGATGGTGGCTGGCCACGGCGGTGTCAGCGGCCGGTACAACTCCTGGCGCGAGCGCGCCTTCGAGCTGGCCTGGATCCTGGACCGCCTGGGCGTCGCCGGCGCCTGAGGCCGCCCTCCCCCGGCCGTGTCCCACTTTCGGCTCGCCCATGTCCCACTTCTGGCTAAGAAAACGGGCGGGAAGCAGCCAGAAGTGGGACATGGTCGGTGAGTCGAAGTCGTTCCGCACAGGCTCGTAACATCAGGGGCACTCCACGGATCCCGTGCGGGGCTCACCATCAGCGGCTGACGCCGTCCACGCTGGGGGCATGCGCGATCCCGTTCCTGAGGTACTCGGTCCGCGGTTCAGCGTCGCCGAGGCCAGAGCACTCGGCGTCACGCGCGGGAGACTGCGCGGATCCGATCTCGAGGCGCCTTTCCCGGGTACGCGTCGGCTCCGCGACCTCGGGTCGGCGTCCGAGTATCGCGACCGTTGCCGGGACTATCTTCCGCGACTGCGCGACGATCAGTTCTTCTCGCACGAGACCGCCCTTGCGCTGCTCGGAGTCGCGCTGCCCGGGCACCCCCATCGGCTGGGGATCCACGTCAGCACGCATCGTCCCGCCCGCGAGCCCCGGGTTCGTGGCATCGTCGGACATCGACTACAACGCCGAGAGCCGGCCACGATCGTGACGCCGGACGGCTTGCCGGTCGAGCATCCGGTGCGGGCCTGGCGGCAATGCGGTCCGCTCTGGCCCCTCGACAACCTCATCGCCGCAGCCGATCATCTCCTCCTTCCCGCTCGGCGACTCGCGGAGGCGGACGATCTGCGCGAAGAGCTCCGCAGCATGGGCGACGTCCGCAGCGGGATCCTGAGGCGTGCATTGGCGGACGCGCGCATCGGGGTCGAATCACCGCGCGAGACGAAGCTCCGGCTCGCGATCGTTCGGGCGGGGCTCCCCGAGCCGATCCCCGGCTGGGAACTCCGCGACCCGCGGGGTGGGTTCATCGCGAGGCTCGATCTCGCCTACCCGCGCTGGCGGGTCGCGCCGGAGTACGACGGTCGCCAGCACGCTACGGATCCGAAGCAGTTCGCGCGCGACGCCGACCGCTGGGAGGCGATCAGGCGCGCGTCCTGGACTCTCGTCCGGGTCCTGTCGCATCACATGGAGGGCCACCGGCCCGCCGCCGTGGAGCGCGTGAGGTACGCGCTACTGGACGCCGGCTGGCGCCCCGGGATGCCCGGCTGACCCGCCGCGTCCCCTCACCTGACCGACCGTGTCCCACTTCTGGCTCCGGATCCCCGGATTCACGACCGAAAGTGGGACACGGTACGACCGAAAGTGGGACACGGTACGACCGAAAGTGGGACACGGTGCGACCGAAAGTGGGACACGGTGACGAACCAGCGCTCACCCGAACAGGGCAGCGGCCTCCTCGTAGCGCGACAGCGGGACGGTGTTCAGCTCGCCGAGCGCCTCGGCGAACGGGACTCGGACGATGTCAGTGCCGCGCAGGGAGACCATCTGACCCCAATCGCCGTCCACGAGGGCGTCCGCCGCGTGCAGCCCCAGACGGGTCGCGAGCACGCGGTCGAACGCCGAGGGCGAACCGCCGCGCTGAATGTGGCCGAGCACCGTGGAGCGGGTCTCGATGCCGGTGCGCTTCTCGATCTCCGGGGCGAGGATCTCGCTGATGCCGCCGAGGCGCGGACGGTTGAAGGCGTCCAGGCCCTTGTCGCTGAAGGCCTGGTCCATGCCCTTGAGCTTGAAGCCCTCCGACACCACCACCAGCGGCGCCCGACCGCGGTCGCTCGCGCGGGTGACGAGGTCGCAGATCTCCTCGATCGACATCGGCACCTCGGGGATGCAGATCACGTGCGCGCCCGTGGCCATGCCTGCGTGCAGGGCGATCCACCCGACGTGGCGGCCCATGACCTCGGCGACCATGCAGCGCTGATGCGAGTCGCCGGTGGTGCGCAGGCGGTCCATCGCTTCGGTGGCGATGTTCACCGCGGTGTCGAAACCGAACGAGTAGTCGGTCGCCCGCAGGTCGTTGTCGATGGTCTTGGGGACGCCGAGAACGCGGATCCCGTCGTTCGAGAGGCGGTCCGCGGCGGCCAGAGTCCCCTCACCGCCGATCGCGACGATGCCGTCGATCCCGTGCTTGGCGAGGGTCTTCGCGACGTTCTCCGCGCCGCCGCGCGGTCCCTCGTACGGATTGGTGCGGCTCGTGCCGAGGATCGTGCCGCCCACCTTGCTCAGGCCCTTCACCTCGTGCCGGGTGAGCGGGAAGAAGTCGCCGTCGACGACTCCGCGCCAGCCGTCGCGGACACCGACGAATTCGAGCTCGTAGTTCGTGGTGCCCTTGAGCACGATGCCGCGGATGACCGCGTTCAGGCCGGGGCAGTCGCCACCGCTGGTCAGGATGCCGATCTTCATGGGTCGTCCTCGGGAAGGGGAAGGGGGGGATGGAAGCGCGGCACCGTTGCCTCGTTCGACCCTAGTGCCGATCGACTCCCGCGCGCCATTCCGCGACGCCGAAAAGCGGAGTTCTTACCCGCCCCTTCGCGGAGTTCTCACCTTCTTGACGAAGAACGGCGCCTCCGCCTCCGAAACCAGGAGAAGAAGCGCCGTTCTTGACGAGCTGTGACGGGATGCGGTCAGTCGCCGCCGAGCGCCTCGCGCAGCAGGTGCATGAGTGCCGCCAGCTGGACCGACTCGCTCGCGCCCTCCTCCACGGCCTCGCCGTCGAGCGCTCGCGCCGCGAGCCCCTGCTTCTGGTCGATGAGCTCGGCGATCTTCGTGTCGAGCGTGTGCGCAGCGATGATCCGCCACGCCGTGACCGGCTCGTCCTGACCGATGCGGTGCACGCGGTCGATCGCCTGGGTCTGCTCCGCCGCGGTCCAGCTGAGCTCGGCGAGCACCACGTTCGAGGCCGTCTGCAGGTTGACGCCGACGCCGGCCGCGGTGAGCGAGCACACGGCGATCCCGACGTCGGGGTCGCCGTTGAAGGCGTCGACCGCCTGCTGTCGCGCGATCGCCGTCTGATCGCCGCGCAGCGACACGGAGCGGATCCCGGCCGCGGCGAAGTGCGCCTCGGCCTGATCCATCACGTCGACGTGCTTGGCGAAGAACACGACCTTGCCGACCGAGCGCTGCAACTGCGCCGCGTAGTCCGCGGCGAGCAGCGCCTTGGCCTGGCCGATCTTGCGCACCATGGTGAAGACGTTGTCTCCCCCGGTGCCGGCCGCCTTCGACTCCTCGAGCTCGCTGTGCGCGACGAGTCGGACGATGTCCTCGTCGATCTCGCCGTGTGAGCCCTTCGACGGGCTCAGGGACCGGTCGGAGGCGGAGCGCGCCTCGATGATCCGGCGGTACTTCGCCGCCATCCGCGCCCCGAGCTCGCGCTCGGCCTGACGGATCCCGCGACCGAACTCGTCGTCGAGCTGCACCGGCAGATCCGCGATGAGCTTGTCGGGGAGGTCGGCGGCCACGTCCTTCTTCTTGCGGCGCACGATGCCCATCGAGATGACCGCGTCCCTGGCCTCGCCGTAGAACGCCTTGTCCGCGGGAGTCAGCCCGGTGGCGTCGAGCTTGTCCGCGAGCTCCGCGGAGGGCCGCTCGCCGTTGGTCCAGCCGAGGAAGCGCCAGATCGCGTCGAAGTCCTCGACGTCGTTGATCAGCGGCGTTCCGGTGAGCGCCATGAGGAGGGGGTGCGAGCCCGCCGACTGCTCCCTGATCCGGGATGCCAGAGCGAGCACGTTCTGCGAGCGCTGCGACGACAGGTTCTTGATGAAGTGCGCCTCGTCGACGACCATGCCGCGCAGGCCGATCTCACCGAGCCAGGACAGGTGCCTGTCGAGGATCTCGTAGTTGACGATGAAGATGTCGGCGAAGGCGTCGACGTCCTGACCATCGCCCTGGATCACCGCGGCACGTCGCTGCGGGGTCCACCGCTCCACCTCGCGCGCCCAGTTCATCTTGACGACGTTGGGCACGACAACGAGCAGCGGATAGGCGTGGGCGATGGACGCGGCGAGAACCGACTGCGCGGTCTTGCCGAGGCCCGGTTCATCGGCGAGCAGGAACGAGCGATGTCCGGCCCTGACCGATTCAAGGAAGCGGGACTGGTGCACCATCACCTCGAGGCCCTTGGGCGAGAGGTGGTCGTACTCGGGCAGCGGAGGCAGCTCCATCGAGGCCACCGTGCCGCCCGCACCCGACTCGAACGCCTTGTACAGCGGGCCCATCAGCTCCCAGCCGTCCAGCCGGCGTCGCGGCGTGACCGCCGCGCGGGGCGTGAGATCCGGGGCGAGGAACGGGTTCGCCAGCATCCGCGACTCCACCGACGGCGGCGTGACCTGGCGCTCCGCGAGCGCTGCCGGCACCACCGGCGCCTGCTGCACGCGGACGACGTCGGCGATCACGAGCTCCTCGGGAGCCAGCTCGGCGCCGGACTCCAGCAGCCAGTCACGACGCATCCGCTTCGCGACGGGGCTCGTCGCCTGGTCCGCCTCGAGCAGCTGGATCAGCGACGTGTCACGCGCGGCGGTCTTCGCGAGGATCGTCCCCACGCCGTCGAGGCGCTTGAGCTGCTCCGCCCGCGCGGAGTCGCCGAGTCCGGCGTCGCCCTTGGCCCTGGCGCGCTCTTCGCGCACCAGGAACGCGATCACCTGGAACTTGACGCGATTGGTCGGACCGAGTTTCCCGTGCTGGGCCTTGGCCTCGATCTCGCGCACCTTGCGCGCGAGGATCGGGATCAGCGGCGCGTCCTCGTCTCGACGAGCCGTCTTCTTCCGCCGAGTGGCGGTCGCCGTGGTCGGCATGCTCCTCCTGAGCGTGGATGCCGTCTCCGAGAGGACGGCGACTGTCCGAAAATGACCGCCTGGACGATGCTCCGTCCCGACGATGCGTGTCCGCGGACGGGCGGCTGCCGAGAGGCATCGCAGACCGAGCGGACGAGAACCCCGCAGGCGTGCATCGCGCACGTCGATCACAACGGGTTCGGGGTCAGTTTACGCCACGCGAGCCCTGTTGCGGTCACTCGGCGGGCGAGTTCGCCGGATCCGGCTCTGTCACGCCCAGCAGGATCCGCGCCTGAGCGACGTCGGAGGCGATGCCCGCGACGAGCGCGTCCATGCTGTCGAAGGCCGTCATCCCCCGCAGCCGGTGGGTGAACTCGACCGTCACATCGTGCCCGTAGAGGTCCAGGTCCGGGCTGTCGATCGCGTGCGCCTCGACCTGGCGCTGCAGCACGTCGTCGAATGTGGGGTTGGTCCCGACGGAGATCGCCGCGGGGTGCACGACCCCGGTCGTGTGGTCCACCAGTCGGCCCGCGTAGACGCCGTCCGCCGGCACCATCTCATCCAGGAGGGTCGGAAGGTTGGCGGTCGGGAAGCCGAGGTCGCGGCCGCGCTTGAGGCCGTGAACGACCTCCCCGCGCACCGACACCGGGCGGCCCAGCACGGCGCCCGCGAGCGCCACGTCCCCCGCCGAGAGCAGTTCGCGCACCCAGGATGAGGAGACCCGCCGATCGGTGCCCTCCAGGAAGACGTCCTCGATCACATCGACGCTGAAGTCGCGCCGCGTGCCCAGCTCGGCCAGCAGTGCCGGCGTGCCCTTGCCGCCGCTGCCGAACCGGAAGTCGCGCCCGACGAGGACGGTGGCCACGCGCAGCGCATCGACGAGGATCGTCTGCGCGAAGTCCTCCGCCGTGCGCGAGGCAAGCTGCTCGTCGAAGGTCAGCACGAGAACAGCGTCCAGTCCGCATCCGGAGAGCAGCTCGATCTTGCGCTCGACGGAGACGAGATCGTCGGGGCACCGGTCCGGGCGCAGCACGCTCAGCGGGTTCCGGTCGAAGGTCACCGCCACGGTCTTCGCGCCGATCCGCGCCGCGTCCTGCTGGGCGCGGCGGAACACCGCGCGATGCCCGGAGTGCACGCCGTCGAACTTGCCGATCGCGGCGACTGTGCGTCCGAAGTCCGCGGGGATCTCGGAAGGGTCGCGGAACACGATCATGCGATGGATCCGTCCGACGGGGCCATGTCATCCGCCACAGCGAGCACCGTGCGGGATGGGCGGTGCGTGACCAGCCACCACAGCCCGACCATCGGCAGGAACAGCGGGATCAGGACGTAGCCGAGGCCGTACTGCGACCACACGGTCTGGTGCTGGAACAGGGCGGGGTGGGTCAGGCTCAGGGTGCCCACGACCAGGACGCCGATCATCTCGAACACGATGGCGACCCACGCGACGCGGTACCAGCCGGGACGTCCGGCGCCGATCAGCGCGAGGGTGGCGACGATGTAGACGACGGCGGAGGCTGCGGAAAGGGAGTACGCGAGGGGCGCCTCGTCGAAGGCCCGCACGATCTGCACGAAGGACCGGCCGGTGGCGCCCAGAGCCATGACCGCGTACACGATCACGAGCACGCGGCCCACGCCGCGCATGCGGGGTCGGGCCGGTGCGACGGAGGAGCCCTCCGGCTGGGGGGCGGAGTCGGACGGGGTCGAGGGTCGCGCGGTGCTCATGGCGGAGTCCATTCTACGGAACGCGAGGACCTGTGGTCCGCGCGCGCGGTTCTGCTCAGCCGCCGATCGGGGTGATCCAGATGACCTGCATGCGCCAGATCATCACCGCCAGCGCGAGCGCGACCACGCCCATGATCACCGTGCTCCACCGCGAGCGCTCGAGCAGCGCCCAGATCGCTCCGCCGATCGGCAGCAGGACCGCCGAGACGAGATACACGCCGTACTCGAGCGGATCGCCCAGGGCCGGGTTCCCGGCGAACGGGGAGACGATCGCCAGGACCACCTGCACGACGAGCAGCAGTTCGATCAGGGCGAGGGATCCGACCGTCCAGTCGTTGGGACGCTTGCCTGCGAAGCCCATGATCAGGCACAGCAGACCGGCCGCGACGGCGACCGCGAGCTGGACGGCCGTGAACCAGAGGATCATGACGCCCCTTCCGGCATGTTCATCGCGCTCTTCAGATCATCGCCCCGGCGCTCGACGACCCCGATCAGGGCGCCGTCCGGATCGATCGCCGCGGCGCGCGGGCCCTGGAGCCTCGTACGCTGGCCGACCAGGCGCTTGCCGTGACGCAGGTCGACGGCCTCCTGCGCGCTGACCTCGAGGACGGGGAGGATCAGGGCCGCGGCATCGGCCGCGGTCAGCGGACGGGCCTCTGCGAGGTCGTCGAGCGAAGACGCGTCGGCCACGTCGAACGGGCCGACCCTGGTGCGGCGCAGCGCCGTGAGGTGTGCACCGACACCGAGGGCTTCACCGAGATCACGGGCGAGGGCGCGGATGTAGGTTCCGGACGAGCAGTCCACGACCACGTCGAGGTCGCGCACGCCTCCGTCCCCTGGACGGTCGTCGAGCACGTCGAAGCGGGACACCACCACGTCGCGGGCCGCGAGCACGACGTCCTCCCCCGCGCGCACCCGGTCATAGGCCCTGCGGCCGTCGACCTTGATCGCGGAGACGGCACTGGGCACCTGCGAGATCGCGCCCGTGAGCGCGGCGATTCCGGTGGCGATTTCGTCCGGGGTGATCGCGGCGATGCGCTCCGGATCCGCCGAGGCCTGGATCTCTCCGTCGGCATCGTCCGTACCGGTGCTCTGACCGAGGCGGATCGTGGCGAGGTAGGTCTTGTCGGCGCCGACCACGAAGGTGAGCAGACGCGTCGCTGCCTCGATGCCGACCACGAGCAGGCCCGTGGCCATGGGGTCGAGCGTGCCGGCGTGCCCGACCTTGCGCGTGCCGAAGACGCGGCGGGTGCGGGCGACGACGTCGTGACTCGTCATCCCGCCCGGCTTGTCGACGAGCAGGATCCCGCTGGTTGCCATTCTCCCAGCCTAGAGGCCCCGGGATCCGGGATTCGACGACTCCTCGCCGGACGGAGGAGCTCCCTCGCGCGGTAGCGTGGACTCCCGTGCCCGACTCCCCCGCCTCCCCTTCGACCGCGTCCGCGCTGATCGCCTGGTACCGGGAGCACGCACGGGATCTGCCCTGGCGACGGGCGGAGTACCTCGCCCGGTACGGCGCGTGGGGCGTGCTGGTGAGCGAGTTCATGCTGCAGCAGACGCCCGTGAGCCGGGTGATCCCGCATCTGGAGGCCTGGCTCGCACGCTGGCCGGATCCGCTCTCGCTCGCGGCGGCGACCCCGGCCGAGGTGCTGCAGCAGTGGGCGAACCTCGGCTATCCACGCCGGGCGCTGTGGCTGCACCGTGCAGCGACGGCGATCCGCGATGAGCACGCGGGCGTCACGCCGCGCGAGGTGCCCGCCCTGCTGGCACTCCCCGGCATCGGCGACTACACGGCGCGCGCCGTGGCGGTGTTCGCGTTCGGCGATCGCCACCCCGTGGTCGACACGAACACGCGCCGCGTGATCGCGCGCGTCGTGCACGGGCGCGCCCAGCCGGATCCGCCCTCGCGACGCGATCTGGACGACATGCTCGCCCTGCTGCCGGACGATTCCGTCGAAGCGGCCGTCGTGAACGCGGCGACCATGGAGCTCGGGGCGACCGTGTGCACCGCCCGCAGCGCGGACTGCGCACGCTGCCCGCTCGCCGAGCAGTGCGCCTGGCGCGCTGCCGGCTTCCCCGACGGCGAGGACCGGCGACGAAGGCAGGCGAAGTACGAGGGGTCGGACCGGCAAGCGCGCGGCGGCGTGCTCCGCGCGCTGCGACACGCCGAGGGCCACCGGCTGCCCGCCGACACGGTCCTCCCGGACTGGCCGGATGCGGTCCAGCGGGATCGCGCGATCGACTCCCTCATCGCCGACGGGCTCCTCGAAGCGGCGAACGGAGAGCTCCTGCTCCCGCGCTGACCTGGTCGCGTCCGTCGCGACCGTGACGCCGTGGCTGCCCGTGACGGCCGCGACTCAGAGGTGCTGGTCGGTGCGATGCGCGAGCACGGTCAGTTCGTGCCTGGTGCGCACATCGACCTTGGCGAAGATCCGCCCACCGTGCACCTCCACGGTCCGCACCGACACATGCAGGGCGAGCGCGATCTCCTTGTTCGTTCGCCCCTCGGCCATGAGGAGCGCGACATCGAGCTCGCGCGCGGTGAGGATGGGCTCCCACATCGCCCGGCACACCTCCAGGGACGACGGCGCAGCGTCCCCCGCTGCGCTGGTGTCCGCGGCGGAGGGCTGCCGACGCTCCCCCAGCGCCCGGAGCCGCCGGCAGACCATGCCCCGCCACGCCAGCGCTCCGGATTCCTCGAAGAGGCTGAGCGCCGCGCGCAGGTGCCGCACCCCGCGGCTGCGGTCGCCGCGCGCCGCGGCGGTCGACCCCAGCAGCGCCTCGACCCTGGCGCGTTCGAACGGCGAGCGGATCCCCCGGCTCTCCGCGGCCACGGCGTCGACATCCGTGCGCCAGGACGACTCCCGTGCGGAGCGGACCCGGTCACGCAACGCCCGCGCGAGCGTCGCCTCGGGCGGCTCCTGCGCCACCGAGGCCGCCAGCGGTCCGATCTCGTCCAATCCGGGAAGGCCGAACCGCTCCGAGGGCCTGCCGCGATCGGTCCAGAGCGCCATGTGCACGGCGGCCTCGTCGCTGCGCCCCCGAAGATAGGCGTCGATCGCGCGGTCCACGAAGCCGTCGGAGTCCGGCGTCCACGGCGCGGCCGCGGCGAGTTCGAGCGGCAGCGGTCCGACACGCCCCTCCACGGCGAGTTCGAGTCGACGGCACAAGGACACGGCGACCCCTCCGAACGGGAGCGCCACGGGGAGTTCCGCAGCGGCGGCGCGCAGGAGCTCGTGCGCGATGCCGATCCGGCCTGCCCAGACGTGCAGCAGCACCTCGGCGACCGCACACCGTGCACGAAGCAGCGCCGAGTCCGCGTGCAGGCCGAGCAGGGGCTCCGCGCTCTCAGCCGCACCCGGCTCCGCCAGGGCGCGGAGCCCGGCGTCCGGATCGCCGTCGAGGCCGGCGCGGAGAGCGTTCGTCACCCGACGGACGGCAGCTCCGCCATCGACCGCTCCCGCCACCGGGCCGCCGGCGCCCGGCGCACCCGCCGCGAGCCATCGCTGGCCGGGTTCGCGGTCACCCCGCGCCGCGCCGAAGGGCGCGCCCAGCAGTGCGGCGAGTCCGCACCCGTGGCGGACCGCCTCGGCGGAGAGCCGCGGATCCGGCCCAGGAACGGTGCCGTGCCGCAGGACATGCGCCAGGACGAACGCCGCCGCCTCACCGCGATGGCCGCGATCGATGCGCAGCGCCTGGTCGAAGCGATCCACGGCATCCTCGATCCAGCCTCCCGCCAGGGCCGCGCACCCGCTGAGCAGCAGAGCCCCGGCGTGCGCCGACGTGCCGGGCCGAGCGTGCTCCGCGGCCTCGGTCGCATGCGACCACGCGCGCGTTGCGTCCCCCTCCTGCAGCGCGGCGCGTGCGAGCACGAGGAGCGGCTCCACCAGCGCCGGATCGCCCATCACGGCGCCGCGCGCACGATGCCACAGCGCCGCATCGACCTCTTCCGCGTCCCGGAGAACCTGCGCGAGCAACTGGTGAGCGCGCAACCGCTCCTGCGACGTCGCCGCAGCGAGCACCTCCACCCGCAGCGCCGGATCCGCGAACCGGAAGCGCCCGCCGCGCAATCGCACAAGACCCGCGAGGGCCGACGCCGGGATCCGGTCGGGCTCGCACCCCGCGATCGCGCACAGGACCTGTATCGACCCGATCCCGCACAGCGCGAGGGTGAGCACATGACCCGGATCCATGTTGTCCGGAAGAGCGCGCCGTGCGTGCGCCTCGCCGGCAGGGATCGCCGGAAGCGGATCGGGCAGTGCCCGCCATCCGCGCCGCTGCTCCGGGGTCAGGGCAGCACGCACCGCCGCGGACGCCACCTCGTCGCCTCCGCAGGCACGGTCGATCGCGGAGCGCACATGCGGAGCGAGGTCGTTGATGTCTCCCCGCTCGGCGGAGGCGTCCTCATTCCTCCGCCTCGTCGGCGACCGGCTTCCCGCTCGCAGATCCCGCGCTCGCGCGCTCTTCGCGTCCCCCATGGCCCAGCCCCCCGCTGTGCTCGCACGTGCGCCCCATCGCGCACGTGCTGGGATGCTACAAGAGCCCGTCGCGGGCTCCAAGGTTCTTGAACCCGGTCGAAGAACTGTCGCAGTTGCGACGAAAGACAAGAAAAGGCCTGGGAAACAGTGTTMCCAGGCCTTCTCTGCGAATCTCACGGCGCCGTGATGCGGCGCGATCGGATCTACTCTTCGTCGTCTTCGCGCGGCTTCACGTAAGGATCGGCCTCGCCCGCGAACGAGGCGGAGGCGGCGATGCCGGCGACCTGCTCGTCGCGCTCGCGCGCCTCACGGAGCAGGTCGCTGATGTGGTCGGCGTTCTCGGGCAGAGCATCCGGGATGAACTCCAGCGTGGGCACGAGGCGCACGCCGAGCTGACGCCCGACCTCCTTACGCAGCAACCCGGTCGCCGCGGTGAGCGCAGCCCCCGAGGCCACACGCTCCTCTTCCGTGCCCAGCACGGTGTAGAACGCGGAAGCGTGCTGCAAGTCACCCGTGACGCGCACGTCGGTGATGGTCACGAAGCCGAGGCGCGGATCGCGCAACCCCTTCTCCAGCCGCTCAGCGAGGATGACGCGGATGCGATCCGCGAGTCGTGCCTGTCGTTCTCCGGCCATGTCCTTACCCTCTCATCGATCGCGCTCTGAGGAGAGCGCGGAGCCTGAGGCACCCTGTGACGACCGTTGGGGCGTCCGCGAAGCGGACCGGGGCCCCATAAGGCCGGCACAGGGTGCCTCAGGCGTGACCACGGACGATCAAGCGCGCGGCTTCTCCACCAACTCGGTGGTCTCGATCTCGTCACCGATCTGGATGTCGTTGTACTTGCCCAGGCCGATACCCGCCTCGAAGTCCGTGCGGACCTCGGTGACGTCGTCCTTGAAGCGGCGCAGCGACTCGATGGCCAGGCCATCGGCGAGCACGATGCCATCGCGGATGACGCGAGCCTTGGCGTTGCGCGTGATCGTTCCCGACCGCACGATGACACCGGCGATGTTGCCGAACTTCGAGGAGCGGAACACCTCGCGGATCTCGGCGACACCCGACTGGACCTCTTCGAACTCCGGCTTGAGCATGCCCTTGAGGGAGTTCTCGATCTCGTCGATCGCGTTGTAGATGACCGAGTAGAACCGCACGTCCACGCCCTCGCGGGACGCGGCCTCACGGGCCTTCGGGTCGGGACGGACGTTGAAGCCCACGATGATCGCGTTGTCGATCGTCGCGAGGTTCACATCCGACTCGGTGACGGCGCCGACACCACGGTGGATGATGCGCAGCTGCACCGAGTCGTCGACCTCGATCTTGAGCAGCGACTCCTCCAGCGCCTCGACGGCACCGGAGACGTCACCCTTGATGATGAGGTTGAGCGTCTCGACCTTGCCCTCTTCGAGAGCACGGGTGAAGTCCTCGAGCGAGATGCGCTTGCGGGCCTTGGCCAGCTGGGCGTTGCGCTCGACGGCTTCGCGCTTCTCCGCGATCTGACGGGCCATGCGGTCTTCTTCGGTGACGATGAAGACGTCGCCGGCACGCGGGACCGAGTTCAGACCCTGCACCTGGACCGGGCGGGACGGAGCTGCGGCCTCGACCGCGTCGCCGTTCTCGTCGATCATGGCGCGGACGCGTCCGTATGCGGTGCCCGCAACGATCGCGTCACCGATCCGGAGGGTTCCGGACTGGATCAGCACGGTCGCGACCGAACCGCGGCCCTTGTCGAGCTTGGCCTCGATGGCGATGCCTCGCGCGGCCTTGTTCGGGTTCGCGGTGAGGTCCAGACCGGCATCCGCGGTGAGCAGCACGGCGTCCAGGAGCTCCTGGATTCCGGTGTTCGCACGCGCCGAGACGTCGACGAAGATGACGTCTCCGCCGTACTCCTCTGCGACCAGGCCGTACTCGGTGAGCTGCTGACGCACCTTCGCCGGGTTGGCCTCGGGCTTGTCGACCTTGTTGACCGCGACCACGATCGGCACACCGGCCGCCTGGGCGTGGTTCAGCGCCTCGACCGTCTGCGGCATGATGCCGTCGTCGGCCGCGACCACGAGGATCGCGATGTCGGTCACCTGCGCACCACGGGCACGCATGGCGGTGAACGCCTCGTGGCCCGGGGTGTCGATGAAGGTGATCGCACGCTCGATGCCCTCGTGCTCGGTCCACACCTGGTACGCACCGATGTGCTGCGTGATGCCGCCGGCCTCGCCATCGATGACGTTGGTCTGGCGGATCGCGTCGAGCAGTCGGGTCTTACCGTGGTCGACGTGACCCATGACGGTGACCACTGGGGGRCGGATCTCGAGGTCATCCTCGCTCTCCGCCTCCAGCTCGGCCTCGAGGTCGAGACCGAAGCCCTCGAGGAGCTCTTTGTCCTCGTCCTCGGGCGAGACCATCTGGATCGTGTAGCCGAGCTCGGCGCCGAGAACCTCGAACGTCGCCTCATCCAGCGACTCGGTGGCCGTGGCCATCTCGCCGAGGTTGAACAGGATCGTCACGAGCGTGCCGGGCTGCACGGTGTAGCCGCGCAGGGCCTCGAGCTTGTCCGCGAAGTCCGCGATCGACGCGCCACGGCGCAGACGGATGATCTCGCCGTTGCCCTTGGAGACGTTGACGCCGCCGACGACCGGCGCCGACCGCATCTCGAACTCTTGCCGCTTCGCCCGCCGCGACTTGCGCTGCTTGCTCTTGCCGCCGCCCTTACCGAATGCGCCGGCAGTACCGCCGCCGGGACCGCGGCCTCGGCCGCCACCACCGCCGGGACGACCGGCGAAACCGCCGGCCGGAGCGCCACCGGGGCGCTGGAAGCCC